>NZ_JABXKI010000195.1 GCF_017115095.1 Nostoc sp. NMS4
CAGCTTTCTATCAACCCCAAAATCACTTATTTTGACTACAAAATTATGCTGAAACTATCTCGTGTTTTGCTTGCCACTTTAGTGAGCATCAGCTTTGCGAAAACAGTGAATGCAGAGCCTACCGAAACCCTTAGTGTTGTAGTAAATGGAATACATCACAAAAAAGGTGAGATTTGCTTCCGAGTGTATGCAAATGAAAAAGGATTTCCGATGAGTAGTACTAGTGAAGCTCAAAGTGGCTGCGCTAAGATTACTGGCACTTCTGTAAAAAAAGAATTCTCCGGTTTGAAACCTGGAACTTATGCTGTCGCTGTGGTTGACGATCAAAATGGCGATCGCAAACTCAATAAAGACTTTTTCGGTATTCCCAAAGAAGGTTTTGGGATTTCCAAAAATCCAACTGTGTCCATACAAACAGGTACACCAAAGTTTCGTGATGCCAGTTTTGTTGTAAACAAAAATACAACAGTTACCATCATTATGAAATATTCGCTTGATTCGTAAAGGAGTGGGGAGTGGGGATGAGCGGGATGAGGGAGACAAGGGAGACAAGGTAGACAAAGGGACAAACAAAACTCCTAACTCCTAACTCTTGTACAGACGCGATTAATCGCGTCTCTACTCCTAACTCCTAACTCCTAACTCAGCACGGGCTAAACGCCCCGCTACCGCTAACAGCACTCCTAAAGCCCAATCCCTCATTCTGTCGGAGACTAAAAATTTAATGGAAGATTTGGCAATATTTCTGTCTAAGTCTTTGATGGGTTGGCTGGTTATTCAGGTGTGTTTTACGCTTGTCTTTATATGGTATCTGCGCTCATCTAAAAAGAACTTATTACCAGACGATCAGTTACCCAAAACAGCAGTAATTCTTTGCTTACGCGGAGCCGATCCGTTTTTGCCTAGATGTTTGCGATCGCTCTTAAATCAAAACTATCCACATTATGATTTAAAATTAATTGTTGATAGTCATGAAGATCCCGCCTGGAAAATTGCTAGTGAAACGATCACGGAGCAAGAAGCAACTAATGTTCAAATCAGCCCTTTGAGAATAGTACGCAACAATTGCAGTCTCAAATGCAGTTCTTTAGTCCAAGCTATCCGTGAGTTGGATGATTCTTATAAGGTGGTTGCTTTAGTAGATGCTGATACTATAGTCCATCTGAATTGGCTGCGAGAATTAGTCAGTCCTTTAGCTGATGCGAAAATCGGCGCAACAACTGGTAATCGTTGGTACGTACCGACAGGTAGGTATTGGGGTTCTTTAGTGCGATACGTCGGCAATGTTTCCACAGTAGTGCAAATGTTTATCTTCCAGATTCCTTGGGGTGGAACTTTGGCTGTGAAAACTGAAGTGCTTCGCCAAACAGAACTCCTAGATAAGTGGGGACAAGCTTTAGGCGAAGATTTTATGATGCATGACATCCTGAAAAAACACGGTTTTCAGGTAAAGTTTGTGCCTTCACTGCTGATAGTTAATCGTGAAGAGACTGATTTATTCAACTTAGTAGACTATCTCAAGCGGCTTATCCTTTTTTCTCGACTGTATCATCCCCGTTGGTTGGCTCTTGTTAGTGAAGCTGTTTCTAGCATTTTGTTTCCAACTCTACTAATTATTTTAGTTCTAGAGTCGTTGTTAGAGGCAAAATGGGAAGCTGCGGCTTTGTTGTTAGTCTGCTATGGAGTTTACACTGTCGGATTACTTTTGATAATGCTGGTGTTGGAATTAGAGATACAGCGAGTGGTTCGCTCTAATGACCAAGCGATCGCTAAATTATCAGCTGCTACAATCATTAAAATGTTGATTGGGATTCCGTTGACACAGTGGGTTTATGGGTTAGCGATGCTATCATCCCTGTGGACATCAACAGTTACCTGGCGCGGTGTCAGCTATCGAGTTCAAGGGCCTTGGAATATCCGCTTAGTGGAATATCGCCCTTATCAATGGTTGGATCAGCCTATTAATAGTAAGGTTTCTCTTTGAATTAAATCGCTAGATATCAACTAGGGCATGAAAGTTATTACACTAAACATTCCCTAGTCTTCAAATTATATTATCTTATATTTAGTAGAACTATATTAGCTATAACCTTTGGAAAAATATACGTTTTGACTTATTGATTAGCAGAACGTATTTATATTTTAGACAAGGGTTTAGACAAATATATTAAGGGGAACTTTGACTTAGTATTTTGGATGTTTGGATAGTTTTAAGCCAGGTTTATAAACATCCACTTCAAAATCGACAATTTCGGCTATTTGACAATGCGTAAATCCTTAGTCTAACTGTATTAGTGGGAATTTCTGAGCTAAATAATCAGGATGTTCATAAAACATAAGCTGCGTAAATCCTAAGTTAAAAACCAGCAATTTTGTGAAATATTCCCCTTTATTATGACTAAGCAAAAACTTCGCATTGCACTGTTTACAGGGTTGTATGCTCCTTTCTTAACTGGTGTTTCTGTTGCAGTTCACCAACGAGTCCGTTGGTTGCTAGAGCAGGGACATGAGGTTTTTTTAATCCATCCGCAAATCAACGATCGCTACCCCAAAAATGTTGGCGATCGCCCCATGCCGGGTTTAGAAGAAATTCAATCTTTCCCCAATTTCTCTGCTTACGCATTCCCCACAGAACCACTGGTATTCTACAAGTCACTTCCTCAACCATTGAGCTATCGACATTGGAGCGATACCAAGTTGTTGGAGAAATTCAAACCCGATATTATCGTGGTTGAAGAAGCAGCGCAAATGAGAGGTTTATACTCATTTTTCTTACAAGGTTATGGTCGCCCAATCGGTACTGAATACGCAAAACGAACAGGCACGCCAATAATATCACTCTTCCATACAGATATTGTTGCCTATATCAAATATTACTTTGGAGATCGCTTCTTCAATTTGGTTCGTCCCATCGTTCCCGTTTTAGTCAAGCAGTTTAGTGAGTCTTATGACTTCAATTACTTCTCTTCTAAAGAACAACTGACTAAATACGAAGAACTGAAATGCCAACGCGCTGAATACGTCGCTTATCAAGGTATCGATTGTGAAAAATTTCATCCGCGAAACATTTGTTACGACCCAATTCCTAACGATAATCGACCAACTCTTTTGTTTGTTGGACGCATTACACCCGAAAAGAATGTCAATCAATTGCTTGATATATTTCCAATCATAGCTGCCAAAATTCCTGATGTTCATCTAGTGATTGTTGGTAGTGGTCCCCTAGACGAAGAAATCCGTGAGCGTGCTAAAAAGTTTGGATCGGGTATTACTGTATGGGGCGAGTCTCATGGTACAGAACTTTTAGGTTGGTTTGCCAGAGCGGATGTTTTTGTTAACCCTTCCGTTACCGAGAACTTCTGCACGACAAATAACGAAGCATTAGCCTCTGGAACGCCTCTGGTTGCCGTTGTTGCACCGTCAACCTCAGAACAGGTATTTCCTGGGCGTAACGGCTTCCTTGCCCAACCTAACAATCCTACAGATTTCGCCCAAAAGGTAATTGCGATTCTAGAAAATTCCGATTTGAAAGCAGATATGACTAGACACGCTCGCCCCTCTATCCTCGAATTTGATTGGTCGGCATGTATGCAGAAATTTGAACACAAACTTTACCAAATCATTGAAGGAGCGCAGAAGGTGGAAGTAGGTACAACTAGTATCAGATCGTAACAATCATAAACAGATCGCTAGTATTTACAGTGCTAGCGATCGCCTTAAAATGAAACCAGAGTTCAATAGCTGGTATAACAATGGAAGTTTTTCAACTGACGACAACTGTTGATGCGTCGGGACATTTGCATCTTGATATCCCAACACAGCTAGCGCCTGGACAGGTAAATATTGTGGTTGTTCTGAATCCGGTTGGATCAGACAGAACACAGAAATCTGATTATGATTTTTCCGATCTTGCAGGGAAATTGCTCTGGGATGGAGATGCATTAGCGATGCAAAAGGTACTGCGGGATGAATGGTAGTCGCTACTTGTTGGATACAAATGCGATGTCTACGACGGGCTATGCCTACGCATATCCTGAGTAGTACAATATTTGTTAAAAATTCTGTAAAATAATCATAAATTTCCAGTGAAATTACTGTGATAACTTTTAATTAATATGTTATGTGCTGTATTATCTTGATGTCATACTACGGTTAAGAAAGTAATTTTTATGACATATATACAAAAGTTACCAGTGTCTATCCTTGGAGCAGCTTTAATTGCCTTGGGCACAGGGCAAATAGCGCAAGCGGTACTATTAGTTGAATCAGAGTCAGCCGTGGTAAATCTTGATGCTAAAGAAGTGTTATTTACTATAGATTTTAATCGAGCGCCGGACTTTTTAACAGTTGATGAATTTGGTAGACAAGCCGACTCTTTTCAATACTTTATTGATCCGAGTGGGGAATTACCTATTTTTAGACCACCCTCTGCCTATAGTCACCTTTCCTCAATTATTCGCGGAGAAGAAATTCACGTTGCAGGTGACGTTCGGATACGTGATGTCTTCTCAGTTGGCGTATCGGAACCAAATTCAGGAGGTTGGGGCAAGATTCGGGGTTCAGTACCATACAGCCTTGATGGTACTGTGCTGAAATTTTCAGCACCTCTGCAACTTATTGGTGATTCAGACGGTTTGTTTAGCTACCAATTGCTTTTAACTGAGTTTGGCGGATCTTCCGATAGTGTAGAGAATAAGTCTACTATTGCCAGTGTTCCCGAACCTAATTTTGCATTAGGTGAATTAACTTTTGGAGCCTTAAGTGTAGGTTTATGGCGGAAACGTAAACATAAATCAGCTTTCAGTCCTGTAAATCAATACGCTTCAGTTAAGGCTTAATCTCCCAACCCATTAAAAAAGGGGTAACTATACCAATACTGTTCAGTAGAGATGTTGCATTGCAATGTCTCTAAAATTCGTGCAACCTATTTTTAGCACCATGCCACCCATGCAAGATTGGCATAGTAAACAATCCCCACGCCAAACCCGTAATTAACCCAAAAGGCGTAACCACATAATTATTAAAACTCCACAAACCGAAAACCTCTGCTGCCAATTCCAAAGGATAAGCCATCATCAACACGCTAGCTAAAGCCACACCACTCCAGCCATACTGACTTAACCAGTAAAATCCTTTACCACCAGTTACCCCATACAGCAGACGAGTAATCAGTAAACCCGTGACAGTGCCATAGCAGCGCATACACACAGCCATAATAAACGGTGGTGCTAAATCTAACCCCATATCTGGTTGCGGACAAACATGATTACCCATGAAATAAATTATGTCCGCAATTCCAGGAAGCAAAGACACTCCAGACGCAGCCAAAAAGGGAGCGATAGGCGGGCCAAAAACCATCCCTACCAACAAGAAATCAGCAATCAAACTAACCCAATTAACCTGCAACTCATCACTAAAAGCTACTCTTGTCATCTCCCCTTCTCTGCGCCCTCTGCGCCTCTGCGTTACCCTACGGGAAGCCGTTTTACGTCTACGTTCTCTTAACCTACCTTATTCACATAAGGACTAGTCAACTTATCCAACTGCTGAATCAACAGACTAAGGAACAAACCCACATCCGTCACCACACCCACTGATTCTACAGAACCGCGATCGCTTAACTTAGTCACCACAGCTGGATTAATATCGACACATACCATTTTCACCCCTGCCGGAGTCATATTACCCACCCCAATCGAGTGCAGCATCGATGACAGCATCAAAATCATCTCTGCACCTTCTAGGTGTTTGGCATATTCTTCCTGTGCTTGAATCAAATCCATTTGGGTATCAGGTAAAGGCCCGTCATCCCGAATCGAACCCGCAAGCACAAAAGGTATATTATTGTGGACACATTCATACATCACACCACTTTTAATTGCTCCCGCCTCCACAGCTTTGGGAATGCTGCCATAACGACGGATACTATTAATTACCTTCAGGTG
This sequence comes from Nostoc sp. NMS4, assembly GCF_017115095.1. GTDB lineage: Bacteria > Cyanobacteriota > Cyanobacteriia > Cyanobacteriales > Nostocaceae > Nostoc. Next base: position 5,946 of record NZ_JABXKI010000195.1, read on the forward strand.
ATGGCGGTGTCCACCCCGGACGGCGACACCCCGCTTCATGTCCACACCCAAGGAAGTACCCATGATATTTTGCTCGATGTCGTGAACTGCGATCGCATTTCCACCTAGCAATGCCTGTACATATCCTTCCCGAACTAGTTGCGCCAAGTGTTCGCCGCCACCAGTGTGAATCACCACCGGGCCAGCCGTGACAACTACTTTACCACCAGCATCGCGGATTTTACGCAATTCCCAAGCCACTTGTTCAACGACCAATTCCACACGCCGCTCGCTGGAAACTCCCGCCGACATAAAGCTGAATTCTTGGGTGCTGCGGACTTCCCGTGATTCAGTTTTGCGGATGGTGCGGATACCTAAAACGTCAACAATTACCTCTTCGCCAACCTTTAAATCGCGTAGTATTTTACACCGAGCTACGAAGCCATTGGCAGTTTGAGTAATTGCGATCGCGCCATCCATTCGCTGATTTTCCACCTTCACCCACTGACCATTAATTCGGACTTCGGTGGGATAAATTGTACTGACGTAGAAATCATCAGGCGCTACACCATCTTGAATTACCGGCTCCAGTTTGGCATCTCGCTCATCATGGGGTAAGTCTACTGCACCCAAATCAATCAACATTGAGATGATTTCTTCCATCACCTCATGAGATGGTGCTGATACCTTCACCTCTGCGGCTGAGGTACTTTGGCGCTGTTCTCCCAAGTTGAAATTCAGGACTTGGAAGCTTCCCCCAGCATCTATAATCAAATCCAAAGCGCGGTTAATTAAGCCAGCATCTAGCAAATGTCCTTCCATGCGAATAATCCGGCTTTCGACCGAGACATTGGCATGAATTTCATCTCTAACTGGTTCTGTCACTCGCAGAGTTAAGCATTTAGCCGCCCCACCAGCTTTGAGAAATTCCGTCAAAGGTGTTTCCAGCACTTGGAAACCGATATCTACAAGGCGGGTTTTCAAAGCGTCACTCGCCTTGTTCATGATCACAATGCTATCTACATTCACCGTATTACAAGCGAAGTTCAGTGCATCAGCTTCTTCAATTGCGATTCGCTTTTCTGGCGCAACTCGCATTTCAATTAAGCGGTTGGAGTAAGAATCAAAAGCACCAGGATAGTACAGCAAATAGCCATTTGCTAGGGGACAAAAGCAAGTATCCAGGTGATAGAAACGCTCGTCTATGAGTCGCAGAGAAAGCACCTCAATATCCAGCCATTTAGCCAGATAAGGGTGAGAATCTAATTCCGAGCGGAAACCGTATCCCGCCCATAACCAGCGTCCTTCCCGATCTAGTAGTGCGTCACCTGCTCCCTCAAAGGGCAAATCTTTGGGAAGTTCATTGACTGTATAACCATTTGCCTCAAACCATTGCTTGAAGAAAGGTTCCTCGCCCTGACGTTCTTTGTGCAGAAAGCGGCTGAGGACGACATTATCGCCCAGAACTAAGCCAGCGTTGGCGGTAAAAACCAAATCAGGCCAGCCTTTTTCCGGTGGTACTAAATCTACAATGGCGTGTTGTTTAAGGATTTGGTGTAGTCCCTGCCACTGTTCCACGGCGCGATCGCGCGATGACTTGTGAATATTCCCTTCCATCCAAGGATTAATCACATAGTCCACGTCGTAGTGGTCAGGAGGACACATTAAAAAGCGAATCCGGGAAGTCATAAAAATCTTACAAGCGTTTTATATGCTACAAGCTTACTTTGAATAGAGATTTTTGTTTTCTATAGGTAAAATCTGCTACTAAAGTTCTATCTTTTGACAGTTGAAGACTGACAAAGGCTTCGTTATTAATTCTATTACTCGAAGCTGGCAATAATACCAATTCCAAATTCAAAATTAAAAAAGCCTCATTTAATCTAGGTTTTCAGGAAAGTAGAGCAGGTAAAAACACCATTAAAAGCAGTAAATATTAGTGGCGATCGCTCTCTTCCTTATCTTTTATAGGACAAAAGGTGGGTAAGACAAGTTTTCCCCTTGTCCTAATGGCACTAAGAAAATCCCAAAAGCCTGTCTAGCCTCGTTCCCAGCCTCCAGGCTGGGAATGTATTCCGAGAGGCTCCGCCTCTGGTCAAGAAAGAGGAGGCGGAGCCTCCCAGAATGGGTTCCCAGCCTCCAGGCTGGGAACCAGTCAGGGCAAGGGCTGTATCTTAACTTAGTGCCATTCCCCCTTGTCCCCTTCAATTCTTCCCAATGCCCAATGCCCAGTTCAAGCAGTAACTATATAAGACGAATTGATCGCTGCTACACGACCGGCATCTACCAAAGCTTGATAAACTATCGCCGCTACCTCAGCGCGTGTAGCATCGCGGGTAGGATTGAGTTGTTTCAGGTTTGGGTAATTGACGATAATTTCCTTGTCTATAGCTTTTACTACCTCATCCTTGGCATATTCAGGAATCTTGGCTTGGTCATCGAAAACTTTGATGGTTGCCGTATTATCACTAGATAACCCCAATCCATTCACCAGCGAGACAATCACTTGCACACGCTGAATATTTTTGTTGGGACTAAAGGTATTGTCAGGAAAACCAGAGAGAAATGAACCTTGATATGCTTGTTCAATTACCTTGGATGCCCAGAAGTCTGCTGGTACATCTTTGAATTTGATCGCTGCACGGCTTGGGGGTGGATTAAAAGCTTTTACCAGTAATGCCGCGTATTGTGCGCGTGTCATCGTCGCGTCAGGTTTAAATGTGCGATCGGGAAAACCATTAACTATCCCCAATTTGACTAATTCTCGAATAAATCCACCTGCCCAATGATTCGCAATATCGGTTAATTCGACAGTTGGCGTTGGGGTTGGAGTTGGTGTTGGAGTTGGAGTTGGAGTTGGCGTTGGCGTTGGAGTTGGCGTTGGAGTTGGCGTTGGAGTTGGCGTTGGCGTTGGCGTTGGAGTTGGCGTTGGAGTTGGAGTTGGTGTTGGAACCGAACTATCTGCAAACTCTACATTTCCAGCAACTTTAGACGCATCTATTTTATTTCCTAGAGAAATCAGCTTATTAGAACTGACATTTTGCAAATCAAATTTACCGTTATTGCGTAGAGTATTGCCCCCTGGATTATTGGTACTGCCGATATCCGGTAGAGCAGTTCCAATCACTGTGATACCATCATCGGTGTTATTTTCACTGACATTATTACGTAATATGGGACGGGCGCTACCAGAGATGACAATGCCAGAACGGTTTTCATAAATTCTGTTATCTTTAAGAATCGGTGATGCAGTATCACTAATGGCAATGCCAAAACCTGTTTTAAAGTAAGTATTATTTTCAATTTGACCTTTAGAATTTTTAGCGATCGCAATTCCATTAGCTGCATTCTCACTGAACACATTACCGAGAATCACTGGATTAGCATCACCTGTAGCAAATACTCCCTCCCGCTTATTATGAATGAAGGTGCTATTAGCAACAGTAGGGGCAGTTGATTCAATCCAGACACCACTACCACGGCTAGCCAAATTTGTTACAGTCACTCCCCTCAGTTCTGCTTTATCTAACAGCACAAAAGTGACATTCTGACCAGCAAAAGTACGGCTTAGATAATTACCACTTCCTTCAATCAAAATGCGATCGCCTTTATTGGCTTCATTACCCACCACTGTTACACCAGATGGAATCGTTAATGGAAATACTTCACCGCTAGCAGCATTGTAATTACCATCTGCCAGTTGAATCTTGGTATCAACAGTAGCTACCTTGAGGGCTTGCGTAATAGTTTTGAAGGGCGCTTGTTGAGTACCTGGGTTGGTATTGCTGCCTGATACTGGATTTACGTAAAAAGTTTGAGCCATATTTATACTTTGATAAAATACATAGCTATCCTAGCGCTAACCATGAATTTAAGTAGCCTTTGATGCATTAAGTAACTTTAAGTACTTCTCTGTGCAAAGTTCAAAAATTATGCAAACTTGTCTAAAATTACTTACGAAATTTTGGTTAACCAACCAATATTTGCCATCTCTGACGAACTGCTAAAACTAATTTGTACATAATATTACACAACCAATTAGGTAAAGAAGCTAAAAATAAATAGACTAAACCAGAGAAAACTACCCAATTGAAAAACTCGTCTATAATCAAACCTAAATTAAAGGTTAAATAATAATTGATGATGCGAGCCAAAATTAAATACCAGAAAGATAGGATTATTGTTGGCAAAGTGAATGATGCAGCTAAAAAATAACGGCTGTTTTTCTGTTTTATCCATGTCACAATCTGGGGAATTGTAAAGATCAGAAACATGAGTCTATAATCCCAGTTATGACCAAACAAAAAAGTACCTATATAAATACCAGCCCCTACTCTAAAAGCATCTATATATTTATTTTTTTCTATTTCGTTCTCATCCTCATCATGAACAGGATTTTTGAATACTAGTAATATAGCTATCACTAATATTGACAATAATAAAAAATACGAAAATATAGGCAGTGCAATTTTTAATAATGGTAGATAACTTGAGTTCTTAAAATAATTCTTTGAAGCTAATATAAAAACATCATATCCATAGGAAAAGTCAGTGCCTTTAGGAGTAACACGAATCATTTGTTTTACATCTGAGAATGTAAAAACTAGATAACTTAAAAAGCTTATACAAGTAATGCTTAAAAGAATCCAAAATTGCGATATTTTTTCTTTTAAGATTAAACCAATCCCGAAAATTGGAAACAGCTTGAGAAAACCAGCAAATACAATCAAACATAATGCAGCTATTATTGAAACATATCCTACTCTTATAGCAGTTGCGAGTATAAAGAATAAGAATAAGTCAGGTGTACCTCTTTCTACACCCAGCATTATGGCTGGTGAAATAAAGGCACATGAAAGTACACAAGCCGTCAGTTTATCAAGCTTTTTAATAAAAATAAACGGACTCAAAAAAAATGAACTTATAAAAATTGTTGCTAGAAGATTAGTATGGCTCTGATTCAATCTAAAATAAAAAAGAACATTCCATAATCTTGAGAGATTCATCGGACGATGCCAAGGATCTCGTACATTATTAAATAAAGGATCGTATCCCAAAGCACTTGCCTCAGAACCACTTGTAATTGCACGAGTATCAGCAAAGGTTGGCATCATCACAGGAATATGCCACAATTTCCAAACGGTTGTATATCCAAAAAAGGTACATATTAGGTAACTCACTAGGAATACAGACAGAAAGACGATAAATAGTAAAGTCTTACCTTTCATGACTTGAATTTTTTTATAACTTACTTGTATTTTTTACCTTATACCAATTCAAAAAATGTTTACGGCAGATAAACCACTCGCACTGACGCGCACCCTATCTTTACATCGGCTACAATATATACAGAATGAGCGAATTTCCAGCAAAGAAAACGTACACAACGAATAATAAGCATTGCAACTCTAGGCATTTGCACAGTATATGGGTCTGCTGGTACGTTAATTATACAAGTACCTTCACATGGCTGGGGGTAAGCGACAGCGCGGATGGGGTGTTAGGGAGTTTTGCAAGAGGTTTATTGTTCTTTACCCATACCCAATGCCCTACGTAATTCGTAATTCGTAATTACCATTACGTAAGGGTTTTAGACATTTAAAACGGGTTGCTTATTTCCGCCGTGCTGTACTA
>NZ_JABXKI010000216.1 GCF_017115095.1 Nostoc sp. NMS4
ACAGCTTTTTTCCATTCCTCTAAAAATGGTATCATACACTACTATTTTTTAGCGATTGCAAAAGTTTTCGGTCTACTGACTGTTACAAAAATATGCTTAATGAGAGTGATTAAGTTTTTAAATCTTGAGAATGAAATATTTCAATTTTTTCAGATTATTTCCGTGTCCTTAGCTAGATACGATAAATTGAGTAGTTTGTTAAATATTTAGATGTACTCAACGACCGATAAAATCTAATTTAATTTTCGGCTGGAGACATTTTTAGTAAGAAAAAAAATTTGAGTAAGAAAAAAGAAGTTTTTCTAGGAGTCAAGAACGAATATGAAGTCTCAAAATTTTCGCAAGTCTAGCAAATTATTTGGCGCTCTTTGTGGGGGATTCCTAATTAGTCTGCCAGTAATTCCTCAAGCATTAGCAGAAGAATCTACTGTCAAGGTTAACCCAAGTCCCAGTATTTTTAGTGAACAACCCTACAACCGCTCTCAGGCTCCCGGATCACCAGAGCCAGGAGCTAGATCACCACGCCCAATTCCTGGCGATCGAATTCAACAGGCTTCACCACCTGCCGTTTCCAATGACCAACAACCACTGGTAGAACCACGGCAAACCCCTATTGCGACGATCGCACTCAATAATGGTACGGTTAATATCAAGTTGGTTAATCATACTGCGGCTAAGATAACTTTCCAAGTGATTGGCGACACGGCACCGCGATCGCTAGAAGGTAAGTCAGATGTAACACTGCAAGCTTTAAAAGCACCAATAACAGTAACATTTGAACGACAAGATGGCGGACAGTTGATAGTGACTCCACAAGCTTCTTCAGAGCCAGGAAGTTTGGAAGTTACATTTAAGGAAGCCACCAATGCAACACAGGGCAGAAGTGCGATGAGAATTGAACGAAACGGTTCAGTGTTCTTGAATTAGTAAAGCTAAGGCGTGAGTTAAATTATCCAAAACTTTAGGGGCAATTTATGAATTGCCCCTATTTTAAATGATGCAAAAGATTTTCGGGTCTTATCTTATACCAATTCAATTAATGATTGCATTAGAACGTTTCGACAATCGGTAAGAGAACAAATACAAGACAGCTAAGGCAATAGAATTCGCGGCTAGGGAACTCCAAGAAATAAATTATCCAATATTGTGGGGTGGGCATCTTGCCCGCCCAATCCATAGTGCGGGCAAGATGCCCACCCCACAAGAATTAATTGGATATTTTTTTATTTGGAAGTCCCCTACACAAACAAAGTTCACCTCCGTTGACTAAGGTAAAATCTAGGTTTTGCTTGGGTAGAGGCGATTTATAACGCCCTTTTAAAGTATTTCGCGCTTTACTTAAAGAACGGGAATTAATCTAGAGCAATTGTGACCGAATTTAATTTACAAATCCAAGAAAATAGCGATGGCTGCGCCAACGCCAAGGGCGAACGCTTATCTTCTCATCTAGAGGATGCTGCACCTAGCTTGCTTCCCCTTAAGAGTGCAATACACTGCATCAACACCAAAGGCGATCGCCTTGACCGTTATCTTTCCCAAGAATTACCAGACTTATCTCGTTCCCGCATCCAACAGTTAATCGAACAGGGTAATGTCCAACTTAACGATCAAGTTTGTACATCTAAGAAGATCAATGTCAAGATAGGCGATCGCATCACTCTTGATATACCAGAAGTTCAACCTTTAGAATTGCTTGCAGAAGATATCCCCTTAGATATCCTTTACGAAGACGACCAGTTACTTATCCTCAACAAACCCGCAGGTTTAGTTGTCCATCCTGCGCCCGGTCATCCAGATGGTACTTTGGTAAATGCCTTGTTAGCTCACTGTCCCAATTTACCAGGAATTGGCGGAGTCCAACGTCCAGGAATTGTCCATCGATTAGATAAGGATACAACGGGAGCGATCGCGATCGCAAAAACAGATATTGCCCATCGTCATCTACAAGCACAACTCAAAGCTAAAACCGCACGGCGAGAATACTTGGGCATAGTTTACGGTGCGCCAAAAACTGAAAGTGGCACTATAGACTTACCCATTGGTCGTCATCCCCAAGACCGAAAGAAAATGGCTGTTATGACTGTTGAACAAGGCGCACGACTCGCCGTCACTCACTGGCAAGTACTAGAACGCCTTGGTAACTTCACCTTAATTCACTTTCAATTAGAAACTGGACGTACCCATCAAATTCGTGTCCACAGCGCCAAAATGGGTCATCCCATTGTCGGCGACCCAGTTTATAGTTCTGGTCATTCAGTGGGTGTAAATTTGCCCGGTCAAGCACTACACGCTTGGCGACTAAAATTGCAGCATCCTATATCTGAGGAGTTGATTGAGGTGACAGCTACTCCTCCCGCCCACTTTACAAAACTTTTAGAGATGCTAAAAAGACGAACGACACTTTAACCTAATCCACCCCTGAAACTACCCAATTTAAAAAAACCATTCCCAATGCCCAATGCCCAATTAACAATTAACAACTAGCGTGCATTAGACATGGGATAGAGTCTGTTTCACTTAGTTATATCTAAATAAAACTCCTACATAACCCAAGACTTATGCACGCTATAAAAGGATAGAATGGATGTACTAGCCAGCCACCGACCAAAAATCGTTATTTAATTCCTGCCAGTTGCCGATAAGGTACAGACTTTTCGATATCGATGTTGAATGACGAGATCCGTTGGGGAGCATTGCCAGTTGCATTGATACTTTGTGCCAAAGCCAAGAATAAAGCTGGATCGCCAGCCTTGGGCTTTTGCTCTTGTGGGAGGAATCTGCGTACTTCGACCTGCCAAATGATTTGGGGGAAACCCAATTTGGCACGGTGATAATCTTCATATCGCGGAGATTTGATGTTGAATGGCAACTCACCCGCAGATTGGGATGGGAGTATCCGACGGCGCTGATAAGGCACTGTGGAGTATCCAAAATTGCTCAGGTACTCTTCAGTGTTGAGTACTTCATCAATAAACCCTACAATACCCTTGGTAGCGACTACAATTGACCAGGCGATTTTTTCCCGTTCGCTGTATGGATCGCGTCCTAGAACACGCTGAATTACTTGCTCAACAAAGCGATAATTATTGTTGAGGTCGTAGAAGCTTTTCTTAAAGGTATTGGAAAGCACCAACCCACGAATAAAGTCCCGTACTGTAATTTGTCCATTACGGAGTTGAGACTCTAAATATGTTTCGCGATCGGCAGCAAAGGCATAAAAGAAAATTTGACGATATGCCGCTTCGATCAGATCTCCTAAATCTGACGGAGAAAGTATATTGTCGGTATTAAAAATCCTGGGCTGTTCATCACCCGGTATTTCATAAGCAGCTACACGCTGATTTTGACTTGAAGGGTTATATTCTAACAGAGGAAGTGGCACTCTAAAGCCTCCATGTTCTTAATTAAAGTTAACAACTTTTAATCACATATTAAGGGAGTAGTTGTATCAGAACTTCAGAATTCTGATAAAATTTCACGAAACTTAACTAAGGGGAATTTAAGTATTCGTAGCATAAATGATTAGCTGGCTGGATTTAACCCATAGCTAATTAATAAATATGGAGTTGGGCTTCTAGCTTAATCACTACGTAAATGACTAAAAAACTTTATTCACATATTTTAGATTAGGAGATTCAGTTTCACCTTTTTGAACTGAAGCAATAATTTTTAACATTTAGCAAAACAAATTAATTAATGGGGCATTGGGCATTGGGCATTGGGCATTGGGCATTGGGAAAGAGAAGGCAGGAGGAACAACGCAGAAGTTCTTTAATTTTTAATTTTTAATTGATTGCCCCCTGCCCCCTTCAGCAACCTATCCAAAATTCCAGGGGATCTATGGTTGATTTACAGTGAGGCCAGCTACGCAAAGTTGCTTCCATTCCTGCTTCCCAGTAGGGTGGTTCCAATCCCAGTCCTAAGCATAGATGAGCTAGGATGCTAGCAAACTGCTCATTGTGACCAAACTCTCCTAGATGGGCATGGGCGTATTCATGGACGACTACACCAAACCAGTCTCTAGGTGCAACTCGACCAACATCTACCAGAATAGTGATTGGGTTTGTGAGAATGTTGCACAGCCCATCTATGCCGAAGGATTGAGCTATGGGGACTGCAAAAATTTGGATGTGGCGACGCTCTTGGGGATGAAAGCACTGATGACAAACTTCCAGATAGGCGTTGATCTGAGCGTTAACAGTGTTGATATTATCGCCGATCCAAGTGCAAATGGGGATGCGATCGCGCAAGTTATCAAACACATCCACCATACCCGGTTCTAGGGCAAGTCCCTGCACGAGACGCAGATAATCTTGCCCACGAGTAAAAGCATCACTGTGCTTGAGATAATTCACCAGCCCAAAACTGAATAAAACTGTCTTTTTTCCAAAACATCTGTCCCAAGTTTTTCTGTTACTTCTTCTGGGCTGGAAACCTCAACAGAAGCATCAATACGGCTTTCACTACAAAACGATGCAGTGCTAAAGCCGCCAAACCGTTTGACTGTACTGGTTCGTAGTCGCATATTTGGGCTGGCGAACCAGAATCGCTCAATGGAACTCATTGTTTCGTATTCGGTTGTCAACACCAGTCCATCTTCATCATCCATGTGAAAAAGACCGACTACAGGCACGATTTCGGCATAGCCTCTTTCGCGGAGTAATTTACCTTGCCTTGGGTTATCGCCATCAGGCACGATCGCAAATATGGTTTTCCCCTGATGATTCTCCTCACCCTCTCGATCCCAAGCCATTGTCCCAAGCCAACGTACACGCGAGCCACCGACTGAAAGGCTGGGGTCAATTTCATGATACTGGCACAGTTCAATGATTTCGGGATGATCGGCATCGAGAGTTTCTACCTGTATATCCGATTCTCCTATCTCTGAGCGCTTGAACGCTAGATGATGAGTTGCACGTTGCGATCGCCACTTACCAGCACTTAGCTGAAAAAATTCCATTGCGTCTATCAATCTTCTGACTCCTACTTATTGCTCCTGCGGATGATGTTTTACGAGTTCTTTCTTTTTAGAGTAATTGGTATATAAACATTCTAAACATTACAGCGATTAGTGGTCAGCTTCAATAAACACCCTAAAAGGGATAGGTAGAGGTATTGTCATGCAATTGTAAATTTTTATGAGTGTGATTAATCATAGCTTGACAATGTAGACATTTTAATGGCTGAGTGCTAAACTAGAAAAAAGCGATCGTTTTCCACTAACAACAAATACCCTTCGATTCAGTCAATCACAGGAGTGAATGATGGACTTTCCAGTCGAATTAACTTTAGAACAACAGTTTCGCTTACAAAATTTGAAAGACCAGGTAAAAAGTTTGAGTCAACAAGAGGCTCAAGAGTTTTTATTAGAAGTTTTACGGCAGATGATGGTGAAAGATAATTTGGTCAAACATCTCCTAAAACAAGCTTGATCGAGTAAAAAACAAAATTTTTTCCTTAAGACTTACGCAATGGCAGAGTTCCATCAAAATGCGTAAGTCTTAATTTTTGGGCATTGGGCGTTATGAGTGCTGAGTGCTGAGTTAGGAGTTTTGTTTATCTCCTTGCTCCCTCATCTCCCCAATCCCCAGTCCCCAAATTAAATATTACAGATTATTACTTTGTCTCTCATAGTAAAGACTAGGGTACTGTTGATCCCCTATGTTTTTGTTTGGCTACTCACAGTTAACCTGATCGAGAACACGCCAAAAATAATATCCGCCATTTGTGAATATTAAGGAGAACTCATGGTTCTTGATGCTTTTTCCAGAGCTGTAATTGCGGCTGATGCCAAAACCGCTCCTATCGGTGGTGCTGACTTGGCAGCCTTGAAGTCTTTCATCGCTGAAGGCAACAAGCGCCTTGATGCAGTGAATGCGATCGCCAGCAACGCTAGCTGTGCGGTTTCTGATGCTATTGCTGGGATTGCTTGTGAAAATACAGGTTTGCTACAAGCTGGTGGTAACTTGTACCCCACTCGCCGGATGGCTGCTTGCTTGCGTGATGCTGAAATCGTTCTGCGCTATGTAACTTATGCGCTGTTGGCTGGTGATTCTTCCGTATTGGACGATCGCGCTTTGAACGGTTTGAAAGAAACCTATACAGCTTTGGGGGTACCAACTGGTTCTTCTGTACGGGCTTTCCAAATCCTGAAAGCTATCAGTGTCGCTCACATCACCAACACCAATACTGAAGGTAACGCTGGTAAAAAATTCCGTAAACAAGAAGTTGTTCAAGGCGACTGCTCTGCTCTAGCTGCTGAAGCTGCTAGCTACTTCGATCGCGTTATTTCTGCTTTGAGCTAATCGCTCATGGCTAAAGGCTGTTAGCCAAGCAAACTGAAATTAAAACTCGATCACATCTAATCTGGAGTATAAAAAGCAATGAAATCAGTTATCACTACAGTTATTGGATCTGCTGATGCAGCAGGTCGTTTTCCCAGCAGTTCCGATCTAGAATCCGTTCAAGGTAGCATTCAGCGTGCTAGTGCTCGTCTAGAAGCTGCTGAAAAGTTGGCTTCTGGTATCGATAACGTAGCCAAGGAAGCTTATGATGCTGCCTTCAAGAAATATCCTTACCTAACCCAAGAAGGTGAAGCTGGCGCTACCCAAGTCAAGAAAGACAAGTGCCTCCGCGACATCAAGCACTACTTACGCTTGATCAACTACAGCTTAGTTGTGGGCGGTACTGGCCCTCTGGATGAGTGGGGTATTGCAGGTGCGCGTGAAGTTTATCGCTCTTTGGGTCTGCCTACCGCTCCCTACGTTACCGCGTTGACTTATACTCGCGATCGCGCTTGCTCTCCCCGTGACTTGTCTCCTCAAGCGTTGGTTGAGTTCCGCTCTCTTCTTGACTACGTAATCAACTCCCTTTCATAGTAATAGGGATTGATTAGACGTAGACGAGCGATCGTCATACTCTAAAACTCAGGGACTCTCAGTCTATTGCTTTGCCTGTATCAGGTTGAGTTATTGACCAAGAGTCCCTCTGTTGTTACTAATTCGTAATTCGTAATTCGTAATTCGTAATGACGCTCCTACGTCGCTACCGCTACGCTGATGTAATTCGTAATTCGTGATTTAACTTGGGGGATTTAAACAGGAAAATTTTCTTTTATGACAATAGATTCTCTATTTGAACAGTTGAAACATCCCAACCCCAATCTGCGGGAACGAGCTATGTGGGAACTGGCTGATATCCGTGATGAAAATACCATTCCTCGGCTGATGGGTATTTTAGATGAAGAAGATGTCACCTATCGCCGAGCTGCGGTAAAAGCATTGGGTGCGATTGGTACAGATGCTGTACCGCTACTGGTAGAGTCATTAGTAAATAGTGATAATGCGACCATTCGGGGTAGTTGTGCTAAGGCTTTAGCACAGGTTGCTGCTAATCATCCCGATGTTCCCTTCCCAACTGAGGGTTTACAGGGATTGCAGACAGCGCTCAATGACCAAAATCCCGTTGTTTATATTGCATCCGTGATGGCTCTGGGTGAGATTGGTTCTCCTGCCTTTGAAATTTTGACTGAAGCTCTGAAAACAATTGATAATGTGGCGGTGGCTGTGGCGATCGTCAATGCACTCGGTTCGATGGGTGATATCCGAGGGGTGGAAGTACTGACGGCATTGACAAATGATGAATCTCTCGATCCGTATGTTCGAGAGTCAGCAGTGAGCGCTTTGCCTCGATTAGATCAAGTGATTAAATATAAGAGAGAGTAGCGATCGCTCTTACAACTACTTTTATCAATCCCAATAGGGCGCATACATTAGATGAACAGATTGGGTTTCACCTTGAAGTACCCTCCAAGTGCCTTAGCTTGTGCCTTACTAATCGACCGCTTACCGTTTACAACTTCAGACACCACGCCGCTCGACCCGATGATGCCTACTAAGTCCGCTTGACGGGTGTCGCTGACTTCCATAATGTGTTGGAGAATTTCATGCGGTGTGATTCATCCATTGGATAGTTCTGCGCCTCATACGCTTCAATCAGCGTTACTATCAGCTTATGCAGAGCTTGCTCTTCTAGAGTCCGGTTCTTGCAAAATGTTAGGCGCTCCGCTACAGCTAGGGCGCGATCGTACTCCTCTTCCGTCTCAATCACCTTGGGAGCGTAAATGTCCATTGCCTTATTCCCAAGCTTCTTCCTCTAACTGTCTCTCAATTTGAGAAATTGCCAACTTAATTACTGCTTGAACCCCCCCTTCTTCTTCCTCAGTCAATGCGGCTTGCAGGGGTTCTAAAGCAGCACCGTCGCCAATTTTCATCAGTGCCAAAGCTGCTGCTTTTCGAGTTTCCCAATCGGGATGATGCAGTAATTCAACAAGGCTAGGAATTGCCGATCGATATGTCAGGCTACCCAAAGCAGATGCTGCTTCACACCGGACAATTTCAGATGGATCGTTGAGGGCATTAATTAAAATATTAAATGCTCCTTCTTGAGTGCCTTCTTCAGCAATTTTAGCGATCGCACCCACTACCGCAGCCCGAACTTCGGCTGAGTCGGAGTTAATCTCTCGATATAAATGCTCCTTCGCCTCTGCACCAATAAATCCTAACGCCCAGACTGCATGACCTCTGGCACTTTCTGGATACTCGGTTGACGCTAAGATTTTCAGCAATGCTGGTACAGCAGCCTCACCTATTTTGGCCAGCCCCCCCACCGACGAGGTTTTTACTACTGTATCTTCATCATTTAAGAGGGCGTTGACCAAAGTGGGAACTGCGATCGGGTCAGCAATGAGTGTTAGGGTTTTGGCGCTGGCTCTCCGCACAACTGGGTTGGGGTGATTTGCTACAGCTTCCATCAATAAAGGGGTTGCTGGTTTGCCGATTTTACCCAAAGCCTCTGCAAAACTCAACCTCACCATGCCCCGTGAGTCCGCCATACTCTCAACCATCTGCTTTAGTAGCTCTTGGTCATCCGAGTTGAAGGTGTTTAAGGCTAATTGCTCACTCACCGCTTTAAATAAAGCATCAGTTTCTGTATGAGAGAGATTTAAAGAATCCGCCCCGGATTGAGTTTCGGAGTTGAGCATATAACTTCTAGCTAAATTATCAAGATGAATGACTAGTAGTCTGTCAATAAATAATTGATAGATAAATTCCCTGTAGAGACGGCGATTTATCGCGTCTCTCTAATCGTCAAAATGAATTTGACAGACCACTAGTTGCTGCCACTCAAGGCAGCTTGTTGAGCGCGGAGTTCCTGGAGCGCAGAATCTATCTTGGCAAGTTCTGGCTCCAATTTTGCCATGACGCTTACTTTCATCAACTTAGCCCGTTTTGCTGTTTCTGTAGTTTCTTGAACTAGGCGTTCCCGATATTGCTCAAGTTCTGCAATTACTTCTGCGACATCTTGAGCGGTTACGTTATTGGTTGTTGTGAATTCTGAGGTTTGATCCATAAACTTTGTTTCCTAAATATGTGTTTATATGAATGATGTGTGGTAGCTGTTCCCAAAAATGCTTGTATTTGGTTACTCGCTAAAGACCAACATTTAGCTGTTACATAAAACTGAACAATTTGCAAGAGGCAACTGAACTAATAGCTGACAAATGCATATATTATGATCTTCTCAGATCGCGTTACCACTGGTAAAGCTTTTTGACGTAAATCTTCAAAAGTTTAACCCAACTACATTCTGGAAAAAGATCGTGGAAACGACAAGAAACAACCCACTAGATATACGCCACATTAGTCCCACGGTAAGAGAGCTAATTAAGCAATACGCTGCTGTAAATAACTGTACACAGGCGGAAATGCTAGAGCGTATTGTTTTAGAGTGGAACACCCAACAAAGTGACAGCGAACGACCATCAGGAGATGAGGATGAATAGCTTTTTGCACAGTTTTTTTGAGGGCGATGATGCGGTTTTTTGGTTTGTTTGGCTCTCGTCTAGGCTTCATCTTTCCAGTCCCCAATCACTAGTAACCACTCCCTAGTACGATAGTAAAAGCGACCTCTAAGCAATTATCCAAGAGCCATTTATAGATCAATGGATAAACGTTTTTTTAAAATGTTTGGGTTAACAGAAGAAGAAGCGATCGCAATTATTGATACACCATTAGAACAACTCGAAGACGCATCTGATAAGTATATTGCTGTTTCCCATCTAATTAACTTCCCCACTGAGCAATCGATCGCGGCTTTGGTACGGGCGATTGAAAACAGTAACCCTGATGAGTTAGACCACCGGATTGTTCGACGCAAAGCTGTAGAAAGTCTGGGGCGATTGCAAGCCAAATCAGCTTTACCTGTAATTCGGCAGTGCCTTCAAGATGATGATATTTATACTGTTGAAAATACCGTGTGGGCGATCGGGGAAATTGGGGCTAAAGAGCCAGAAATTCTGGAAGAGGTGGCAAAACTGCTGGATAAACCAGGTCAAATCTATCGAGTAATTATTCACACTCTCGCTAACGCTGACTATCAGCCGTCTCTAGAACGTGTAAGAAAATTTACTTTATCTGAGGACGAACCTACCCGGAGTGCAGCGATCGCTACAGTTTGTCGGTTCACGGGCGACTACTCTCAAATTACTGAGGTAACGGCGCTACTACAAAGTTCTAATGTCAATGCACGGCGCAGTTCTATTCAAGATTTGATTGATTCTCGCTACTACAAAGCCATCCCAGAAATTGCCCGTTGTCCTGTATCTTTGGTGTTTCGGTTGCGAGGATTGCGGATGCTTTTGGATGCAGGTGTTACCAGTGGTGAAATTAGCTTTACAGAAGTTCAACCTTACTTAGAACAGGTACTCTACGATCGCCCCAACGACCTCGATCTAGTACATGAGTATGATGCTACCCCTGTCCTAGATTTTGTGATTAACGAACTCTATGAAACCGATTTTGGCCGGTGTTATTTAGCAACAAAAACCTTACTAGATATCTATGCACAAGAAGCACCAGCAGCACTCTTAGCCACTTATGGCGACAAAGCATTTAACGATTATGGCGCTCATTATCATGTCATGAAACTTTTCGGCTGGCTGAAATATGCACCCGCCTACGATTTATTAGTAGAAAACCTGCACAACCGCGAACCCCAGTTCCAGAAATCTCGTGCAGCCTGTGCGATCGCTCTTGGTGAATTGGGCGATTACCGAGCGATTCCTGAAATCAAAATTTGCCTGAATACGCCGATTTGGGATTTGAAATACGCTTGTTTATTAGCGTTAGACCGCTTAGGAGACTCCTCTGGTCGGGAAATTTGCACTGGCGATCGGGATTGGCTAATTAGGGCGAAAGCGACGAGTAATGAATAGACCCATAAATCACAAAATTTGAACCCCACCCCGCCAAAGCTACGCTTTGTCTCTCCTCCTCTTAGTAAGCTACGGTGTATACACAAGTCCTTCTGACCCCTCTAACTCCCCCTTGTCGTGTATACACAAGTCTGAAATAGCTGAAAAACCCAAGGTTTTACCCCACCCTAACCCTCCCCTTGCAAAGGGGAGGGAACTAGATTTCCTGTTTCCCCCCTTTGCAAGGGGGGATTAAGGGGGGTAATTCGACTTGTGTGTAGACGTGGT
>NZ_JABXKI010000375.1 GCF_017115095.1 Nostoc sp. NMS4
AATGTTGAATTAAGAGTAGATGGCAGCTTAATGCGTGTTTATGTTGCGGCTCCCAAAGCAGCCGGAAAATACCCTGCTATTATCTTTTACAGTGATATTTATCAGTTAGGTGATGCAATGATTCGTCTAGCTAACTACTTAGCAGGATACGGCTATGTAGTAGCAGCCCCAGAAATTTTTCACCGAATTGAGCCAGTTGGTTTAGTAATTGAGCCAGACGATCTGGGACGGATGCGGGGTAATGACGATGCGCGTCGAACCTCGGTAGCTGATTATGATGCCGATTGCCTTGCTGTGATTGAATTTCTGAAAACAGAGAGTGCAGTTTCTCCAAATAAAATAGGCACTCTCGGCTTTTGTATTGGTGGACATTTAGCCTTCCGCGCCGCATTTGAAAGCGAAATTCGGGCGTGTGTCTGCTGTTATCCTACAGGTATTCCCAGTGGTAAACTAGGAAAAGAGGTAGCCGATACAATCCAGAGGGTGAGTGAAATCAAAGGCGAGATGCTAATGGTATTCGGTACTCTTGACCCTCATATACCAGATAGCGATCGCCAAACCATAATAAAATCAATTGAGAATGCTAAAATACCTCACCAAGTTTTCTTGTATGAAGCAGAACATACATTCATGCGCGACGACGGTTATCGTTATGATTCGAGTGCTAGCACCGCAGCTTGGGGTGAAATAATAACTTTCTTAGGGCGCATATTTACAGACTGAAAACTTATATTATTGCTTGCTTCGCGTCAATTTCGAGTTGTCTCCAATGCTAATAAACCAGCACCATAAGCAGGTTCATCCCTGGGAAAAATCACCTTTACTTCAGGAAACTTCTTAGCAATAGATGCTGCAAATCTTTCATGTATCTTGCATCTACCGCGCCATACACTTCCCGTTGTAACTACTTCTAAAACTGAGTCATAACTAAAAATTGCATCAATTACTGTAGATGTAGCTTTTACTAACTCTTTGACAGCATCATCAATTATGATATTCGCTACTATATCACCTGACGCGGCAGCAAAATCTACAACTGGTGCTAAAGCAGCTATCTGTTTAACTCCCCATCCTCGGCGATATACTACTTCTATTAAATCTTCAATACTGTCCAAATCAAGATGCTGCTTGAAACCCTCTAGCATACTCGTTGACATTTCCCGCCCATCATAAGATTGTAATGCTGCGTTCATACCTGCGATCGCAATTTTATAGGCACTACCTTCATCTCCTAAAATATACCCCCAACCGCCGACTCGCTTCGTATCTCCCTGATGATTTCGCCCAAAAACTATCGAACCCGTACCTGCTGCAACCACAATTCCTACAGGCTGACCAATTCCACCAGCTAAAGCAATTAAAGCATCGTTACAAATTATAATACTCTCTGGCTGTAATGCCCAAGTAATAGGCAATTTGTTATTTTGTAACTCTTCAACTAAACCTTTTACTACTTCAACATCTGCTGCACGGCCTACACCTGCCAAACCCAGACATATAGCCTCAATATTGACATTATTTGTAATTATTGCTGCCTCAATTGCATTGTGAATTGCAGATTGAATAGATTCTAAAGTTGCTTCGATACCTATACTCTGATAATTAGATGACCCAGTTTCACCACGACCTAGTACTTGACACGAATCATCCATTAAGACACAAACAGTCTTGCTACCGCCGCCATCTATTCCTAAAACATAACTCATGGATTGCAATAATGTTAATTATTTTGACGTTTCAGTTCTTCTTTTAAAGGAATAAAAAATAGAGCAATCATCCCAGGAATGGTCAGAAAACAGACCAAGACAAAAAATAATGGATAGCCAAGTGCTTTTTGTAAATAACCACTGACTAATCCGGGTAACATCATTCCTAAAGCCATAATGCCAGTAGATATGGCAAAATGAGAAGTTTTATATTCGCCTTGGCAGATATACATTAAATAAACACTAAAAGCTGTAAATCCAAAACCATAGCCAAATTGTTCCAAGGAAACCAAGGGATACACTAATGTTAGGGAAGGTTTCGTGTAAGCCATATACACATAAAATATATCAGGTAAATTCAAAGCTAAAGCCATAGGGAAGAGACATTTTTTTAATCCATATTTAGAAATTAGTAAGCCCCCTAAAATTCCTCCACAAATAAGGGAGATTACCCCAAATGTACCGTAGACCAATCCGACATCTGATGTTGATAGCCCTAAGCCCCCTACTTCTGGCTTATCCAATAAAAATAAAGAGGCTATTTTCACAAGCATTGCTTCGCCAAATCTGTAGAGCAAGATAAATGCTAAAATATTTATAATTTTATTCTGAGCAAAATATGAGCTAATGATTGACCAAAAGGGTATATTTTCCCTAGCTTGTATTTGTCGTTGATCATCTGATTCAGGTAAGGGTAAAATTAGGCGATGGTAAATAAACAAAATTGCTAAAATTAAAGCTGAGAAGCCAATGGCTATAGTCCAGCTTAAAGGAATATTGTTGAGAGATACTTCAAGCTGACCTGCTAAGACTACTAATATTCCAGAACCAAAAATGACAGCCATTCGATAAAATAGTGAGCGAATACCGACAAATAAAGCTTGTTGTTCTGGAGATAAAGCGAGGAGGTAGAAGCCGTCTGTGGCAATGTCATAAGTTGCAGAAATAAATGCTCCTATTGTTAATGTTGCGAGAGAGATGAAAAAGAAATTTGGCAGTTGTAAGGAGATGGCTATCAAACCCAAGCAGCAGAACATGGCAAATTGGGTGTAAATTATCCATTTGCGTTTGGTAGAGTAAATATCAACAATTGGTCCCCAAAACATTTTGATGACCCAAGGTAGATAGAGAAAGCTTGTCCATAAGGCAATTTGAGTGTTATCTATTCCGAGTTTTTTGTAAAAGATTACGGAAACTGTGTTGATGATAATGTAAGGTATGCCGGAGGTGAAATATAGGGTGGGGATGAATGTCCAAGGGGAGGTTGTTTGGTGTTTCATGGATTTGGGGAACGAACCGCGAAGGCGCGAAGTACGCGAAGGAAGAATTAAGAAGAAGAATAAGAAGAGAGGATAATGCGTTTGATGCCTTGTTTAAGGATGGGGACGTTAAAGTTGATGAGAAGGCCAAGGGTATGTTTGGTCATTTTAAGGTACGAGAGAACTTGAGCTTCGTGGATGGGAGCTAGGCTTTGAACGGCTTTTAATTCAACAACTACAACATCGCCAACAAGAAAATCTAATTGTCCTTCGCCAACGGGATGTCCTTTATATTCCACTGCTACTGGATGTTTAGACTTATGAGGTATCCCACGCATTATAAATTCTAGTTTCAGTGCCTTGTGATACACCTCCTCCAAAAATCCTGGCCCTAATACCCTATGTACCTCAATCGCTGCGCCAATCACAGCATACGCTAGCTGCTCCGGTTCATCACCGAGCTGCCTCATCCTTCTTTCCTCTTCCTTCGCGTACTTCGCGCCTTCGCGGTTCGTTTCCATATAATCCCTCTCCAACCCTATGGCAAAATTTATTAAAGTCCTTCCTTAGTTTGCCCGCATGACAGCAACCATTCCCAATCTCCCCAGTCTCTACGACCCCTTTTCCACCGAAGCCAAGTGGCAAAAATTCTGGGAAGACAACCAAATTTACAAAGCTGACCCCAACAAAGGCGGCGAACCCTACTGCATCGTCATTCCCCCGCCGAATGTCACCGGCAGCTTACACATGGGTCACGCCTTTGAAAGTGCCTTAATTGATACCCTCGTCCGCTACCACCGGATGCAGGGACGCAATACCCTATGGCTACCCGGAACTGACCACGCCAGCATTGCTGTGCATAGTATGCTGGAAAAGCAACTCAAGACAGAGGGTAAGACTCGCTACGAGTTGGGGCGGGAAAAATTCTTAGAACGCGCTTGGCAATGGAAGGCGGAGTCTGAGGGAACAATTCTTAATCAGCTACGACGTTTGGGTGTCTCGGTGGACTGGTCACGGGAAAGGTTTACCCTGGATGAGGGTTTATCTAAAGCTGTTGTCGAGGCATTTACTCGCCTTTACGAGGAAGGCTTAATTTATCGTGGTGAATATTTAGTTAACTGGTGTCCCGCTTCCCAATCTGCTGTGTCTGATGTGGAAGTAGAAAATCAAGAAGTTAATGGAAATCTCTGGCACTTCCGCTATCCCCTCACCGATGGTTCCGGTTATGTAGAGGTGGCGACAACTCGACCAGAAACAATGCTGGGCGATACGGCTGTAGCTGTTAATCCCAATGACGATCGCTACAAACATCTTATCGGCAAAACTCTAACTCTGCCAATTCTACAACGAGAGATTCCCATCATTGGCGATGAATTTGTTGACCCAACTTTTGGCACTGGTTGCGTTAAGGTGACTCCCGCCCATGACCCGAACGATTTTGACATGGGTAAGCGTCACAATCTGCCGTTGATTAACATTATGAACAAAGACGGCACTCTCAACGCCAATGCCGGGGAGTTTCAAGGACAAGACCGCTTTGTTGCTAGAAAGAATGTGGTTTCTCGCCTAGAAGCAGATGGCTTTTTGGTGAAGATAGAAGATTATAAGCATACCGTTCCCTACAGCGATCGCGGTAAAGTACCTATTGAACCCCTCCTCTCAACTCAGTGGTTCGTCAAAATTCGCCCCCTCGCTGACAACACTCTCGAATTCCTCGACCAGCAAACTTCCCCAGAGTTTGTCCCCCAACGCTGGACTAAGGTGTATCGTGATTGGTTAGTAAAACTCCAAGATTGGTGTATCTCTCGCCAATTATGGTGGGGACACCAAATTCCGGCTTGGTATGCTATCAGTGAAACGGGTGGACAAATTACCGATAACACGCCATTTGTGGTGGCGAAATCAGAGGCTGAAGCTTGGGATAAAGCTAAAGCACAATTTGGTGAAGGTGTCAACTTAGAACAAGACCCAGATGTACTAGATACCTGGTTTTCTTCTGGACTCTGGCCATTTTCGACTTTGGGCTGGCCAGAACAAACTCAGGATTTAGCAACTTACTACCCGACTACTACTTTGGTAACAGGCTTTGACATCATCTTTTTCTGGGTAGCCAGAATGACCATGATGGCTGGGCATTTTACGCAGCAAATGCCTTTCCAAACGGTTTACATCCACGGGTTGGTGCTGGATGAAAAAGGCCAAAAGATGTCTAAGAGCAAAGGTAATGGCATTGACCCATTGTTATTAATTGACAAATATGGTACTGATGCCCTGCGCTATACCCTAATTAGAGAAGTGGCTGGCGCTGGTCAAGATATCCGGCTAGAATACGATCGCAAAAAGGATGAATCAGCATCAGTAGAGGCAGCCCGCAACTTTGCCAACAAGTTGTGGAACGCAGCTCGATTTGTGATGATGAATTTGGATGGACAAACGCCGCAACAATTGGGGAACCCAGTTGCTACAGAATTGAGCGATCGCTGGATCATCTCGCGGTATCATCAAGTTATCAAACAAACCACCAATTACATCGATAATTACGGTTTAGGGGAAGCAGCTAAGGGATTGTATGAGTTTATCTGGGGTGATTTCTGCGATCAATATATTGAACTGGTGAAATCCAGATTGCAAGCAGATGCCAATCCAGTATCGCGGCGGGTAGCACAGCAAACCCTCGGCTACATACTGGAAGGGATTATGAAACTCCTTCATCCCTTCATGCCTCATATTACCGAAGAAATTTGGCAAACTCTCACCCAACAATCACCAGACACACCACAAACTTTACCGTTACAAATCTATCCCCAGATAGATGCAAACTTGATTGATCAAGCTTTAGAAGAACAGTTTGAATTACTAATTGCTACTATCCGCACAATTCGGAATTTGCGGGCTGAGGCGGATATTAAGCCAGGGGTAAAAGTAATAACGAATTTGCAAACTGAAAGTGAGAAAGAGCGGGAAATTCTCACGGCGGGACTTGATTACATTAAAGATTTGGCCAAAGTTGAGAGTTTAACCATTACTGACAAGCAAGAAAACCAAACTGTTGCAGCGAAAAAACCTCAAAGGGGTTTGAAGACAATTGGCTTAATTATTGTGGCCATTGTCTTTGGTAGAGTGGGTTTAGCTGCGGGAAATGCCATTGATGACATTCCCATCGTCGGAACTTTCTTTGAACTAGTTGGTTTTGGTTACACAGCATGGTTTGTTAGCCAAAATTTACTCACTGCTCAAGCAAGACTTAAGTTATGGAGCCGATTTTTCCCGCAGAAAGAATTAGAACAATCACAAGAAACAGAAAATGCGATTGCAGGTGTAATTGGTACAATACAAGTGCTAATTCCCCTAAGCGGTGTAGTGGATATTGAAGCTGTACGTGCCAAGCTAGAGAAAAGTTTGAGTAAAGCTGAAGCTGAAGTTCAATCCTTGAGTACCAGATTAAACAATCCTAGTTTTGTAGATAGAGCTAGGGCTGACGTGGTACAGGGGGCGCGGGAAGCCTTAGCAGAAGCACAGAAGCAAGCTGAAATTTTGCGCGATCGCCTCAAAGGGTTGCCGTAAGGATCGCCTACATAGCTTAGGATAGTCTAATGGGTAATGGGAGTGTTAATAATTCCCAATTACCCATTACCAATTAACAAGATCCAAATATCCATTTTGCCACTTATTTTTTATTAAATTTTTTTGAATTTTGTTAGCGCAGCTTTAGCGAGTCCTCGAGCGTCATTTTGAATTTTGAATTGGAGCGAAGCGACCCTCATGCTATATCTAGCCCAGGTGCGTAAAAATGATTTTTTAGACCAGCACCAGTTACGCTTGTTGGCGCGTCAAGAAGCTGATAACTTGTGGGCAATAATTCCCGAAGAAGCTTTCATTCTGCTGGGAAAGGGAAAAATCATGAGTGAGAACTTGCTTGTTTTAGTGGAACTTTCTTCTACAGGCGACATTGAAAAAATAGAAGACGCTACCAACTGGATACTCCATCTGGTACAAAACTACCTCACCATCGGTATTACCCCAGAATTTTTGCAGCACGAAGCCGAGCGAGCACAAGATTGGCGACAATCCTTGACGTTGCAAAACCAAGACTTAGCAAGGCGTTCCTTAGAGTTAGAAGCCAGACGCGAACAAATTCAAGCCTTAGAAGAAAGCCTGAAACGCGAGAAAAACGGTTATTCCCAAGAGGAAAGTTAAACCAATTCGCAATTCGCAATGACGCTCTCTACGCAAGGGGAATAACTGAAGTTGAGATTAGTTCTCTAACATGCTCTGCGGAATCTTGTTGTAATGCGGATGCCGCGATCGCTTCACTTTCAACTATATTTAACCGAGCGATCGCCTGTTTGACTCTAGCTATACTTTGGGGATTTACGCTCAACTCATCCAGCCCTAAACCTAATAAAATTGGTGTTGCTAAA
Organism: Nostoc sp. NMS4; assembly: GCF_017115095.1. GTDB lineage: Bacteria > Cyanobacteriota > Cyanobacteriia > Cyanobacteriales > Nostocaceae > Nostoc. The sequence continues at coordinate 7,387 of NZ_JABXKI010000375.1, forward strand.
GTATCTGCTGCCAATTCTCCACATAATCCTACCGAAATCCCTGCTGTATGAGCCGCTTGGATAGTTTGCTGCACCATTCGTAACACGGCTGGATGTAGCGCATCAACTAAATTTGCCACGCGGGGATTAGTGCGATCGCTAGCCATGATATACTGAGTCAGATCGTTAGTACCAATACTAAAGAAGTCTACTTCCGCAGCTAACCGATCGGCGATCGCAACTGCTGAGGGAACCTCTACCATAATTCCCACTTTCATCGCTGCATCAAAAGAAATACCAGCTTGATTTAGTTCCCCTTGCACTTCACCCAAAATTACCTTAGCTGCCCGGACTTCAGTTAGAGTCGCAATCATCGGCAACATGATCTTAATTTGATGTCCCACACCAGCTCTCAAAATTGCCCGTAACTGAGTTTTGAAGAGTTCTGGACGATCTAAACAGAAACGAATTCCCCGCCAACCTAAGAAAGGGTTAGCTTCTCTTAACCCTACTGTCAGATAAGGAAGTGGCTTATCACCACCGACATCGAGGGTACGAATAATTAGCGGACGATTATCTAAAACTTCAGCGATCGCCTGATAAACTAATAATTGTTCTTCTTCAGTCGGAGCGCTTGTCCGGTCTAAATACAGAAACTCAGTGCGGAGTAGTCCCACACCTTCTGCACCGCTAGCCACAGCCACTTGCACATCATTTATACTACCAATATTGGCGAAAACGCTAACTTGCCGGCGATCGCGAGTAATGGCTGGCTGATGTGCTGTAGCTTGTGCTTCCTCTTGGGCAATTTGCCAAGCTGACTGCTTTGCTGCCAGTAAATCTAAGATATCCGATCCCGGTTCTACCCAAACTTTGCCACTTTCACCATCAAGCGCCATCATTGTACCATCTACCAAGTGCAACACCTGGGCATCTACTCCCAAAACTGCGGGAATACCCAATGTCCGGGCGATAATTGCGCTGTGAGAAGTGGCGCTACCAGAAGTTGTACAAATACCCAACACCTTTGTCGGATCTAGTCTAGCTGTATCTGAGGGGGTTAAATCAGTCGCCACCAAAATCCCAGGTGACTCAAGATGCAGGTTTGCAGGGGCATTCCCAACTAGTAATCGCAGCACTCTTTGTCCAACATCTACAACATTATCAACTCGTTCTTGCAAATAAGAATCTTCAAGGGTGTGGTAAGAAGTCACTACTTCATCTACTACAGCTTGCCAAGCTGCTTCAGCATTAATATGGTTGTCTAAAATGCGCCCATAAGCCGCTTCTAACAGTACTGGATCTTCTAAAAATAGTAATTGGGCATCAAAGATGGCGGCTTCAGCATCACCAATTTGCAGAGATGCTTGGGAGAAAACTGCTTGAATTTCTTGTCGGGCGGTGTAGATTGCTGCCTGTAATCTTTGCCACTCTACATCAGGATCGTCTACGTGGTATTCCGTAATAGAAATGTGAGTGGGTTGATAATGAACAACAGGGGCGATCGCTACTCCACCAGAAGCTGCAATCCCCGAAAATTCGCCGTAAGTTGCTGGAGTAACTTCATGGTGAAATGCTGGCGGAGAATTCAAGGCAAGATTATCTTCCCCAAAATTATTGGCAAATAATGTCTGTAATGCTGTCAGTGCCTCATCTGCATCAGAACCAGTGGCAGTAATTACCAATTCGTGTCCTTGACGCACCCCTAAAGTAGTAACTTGGTTAATACTATCACCCCGAACTAGCTCAGTATTCCTCGTTAAATTCCGCATCAAAATTTGGGATTGAAACCGGGCGGCGGTTGCGACAAACTGGGCGGCGGGGCGGGCGTGTAATCCTAAGCGATTGCTGACAATTAAACGAATTTCTCGCGTTGGCGCTTCTATATTGGTTGTGATTGGGCTGCCAACTGACAACTGACTACTAACTACACCCAATTGAGTCGCTTTTGCCAAGAGTGCGCCGCGTGCTTCCGCCATGACTTCGTGAATATCTCTACCAGCCGCCGCCGCTACTACAGCAGCGATCGCACCTTCTACTAGAGGTGCTTCACACAAATACACTTTTTCCTGCTGGGCTTCTGGTAAAAACTCGATTGCCATTTCTGCACTCAGCAAAGCACTACCCAAATCCATTAACACCAAGACACCATCATCAGAAAAAACAGAAGCGATCGCCTCATAAACCTGAATCGGATCTGTACCCAATGGATTTTCCGAATCTTCCATACCTGCTGCTACAGCAATGGCAACTTGGCCTTGAACCATTTGCGCGGCGAGTTCCCGCACACCCAAAGCTAGTTGTTTACTGTGAGAAACGATAACAATTGCGATCGCGGCCACACCGTCAACCTTGTTGAGAGGTTTGCGTTTAGCTAGTTATCCCTTTCATTTTCCCATTCTGCTACAATTGCAACTGCCCGAAAATATTCCGGTCTTTCCGGCTAGAGATACGAATAAAATAGCCTTCTTTTACAGAAATACGTGGTGTCCACTCATAAACTCCATCGCTAGCAGTACGGGAAGAAATGTTTTGGATAAGTTTGTTCTCATCGTACAACTTAATCGAGACATCACCATCAAAATTATCCCGCCACAATATTAAAAAAGGTTGATCCTTTTTTGGAAGGACTTTACCAACTGGTTGAACGATCGAGATTTTTGGCGCAAGCTGATTTTTGCTTTTCTTACGGAATCCCAGATAATGGGGTAAATGTCGGAAAGTCGGATTTTCTTGCAGATTAGACAGTTGGGGAACAATAATATTTCCTTTCTGGGAATTGAACAAATAAGTCGATCTGCCGCCGTCAACGGTAATGATATCGCCTTTGACTCCTAATTTACGTAATAAATCGGCTGCCTCATCCAGAGTTGCTTTGTTCACCGTCATAATCAACAATAACTCGTCACCCTTAACACCATCTTTGTTCAGAGTACCGATGAGTTGATACTTATTCGCTTGGTTTTGGGCTAAGACTTTCGCCGGATGATCGCTATATAGGTAAGTAGCGATCGCATTTTTCACTCTTTTTTGGTTAAGAGGCGTACCACTAGCTGGATTGTAATCGGTAATGTATGCTTGTTTCTCATCCCAGACTAAGGCTTTGAGGCGAATATTACGATAATATTTATCTTTTGGTTCCTTGATTGGGCCATAGGGGCTAGTACCGCCAGTGATCACTACACCATTGAGTTTAATCGGAAAAGATAATTGAGTACTAGATTGATATTGTTCAAAGAAAGAACAATTAATTATCGAAAAAACGTTGTTTGCGTAAAGTTTTGTATATTCGTCTGCAACATCAGAAAACAACTTATTTTGGAAAAAAGGGCTGTAATGTCCGCCTTCTCCTTTATAATACTTACCTTCATTTTGACCCATATTATCTACCTCTCCGATAATTTGGTCTATATGCATTTTGCCCAGATCGATAACTTGTAAATAGGCTTCGTTACCATTCGTTAATTGTTTTTTATATAAAGCTGCCCCGTCTATAGCTTGGAGAGGCTGATAAGACGATAGAGGGTTGAAAGTTTGGGCAATCCAAAAGCTACTCAGAATCGGCAGCAAAAAAAGCAGTAAATTGATTAGAGTATTCATCGTCTCGCGATCGCAATTACTAAGTTATCGTTAGGAGTCGTGTAAAAATAAGTTGAACAATTTAATATTTGTAGTGCGGGCATCTTGCCCGCGCGAGCAAGATGCTCGCACTACTTATTTTTACTTGATGCCTTACTACTTTAAGGCGAATGAGTTGCGATGTCTGCGGGTTTTGCTAGCCTACGCCTAACGGTATTCACTATTAAGCTATTAAAATTACCAATGCACACATAATCAAATTTAGCAAGAACACCTGCAAACCATCCCACACTCATGTCGAAAATTGAGAAACTCTGTTAACAGTAATTGCATTCAGCAATCGAATGCAAGGTACTTACAAAAGCACTTTGCAATCCTTACCAATTAAAGATTAAAGAACATGGATTAAATAAGATGCAAAACTTTATCCTTTCTCTCAATCCCTCTCCTTTATAAGGAGAGGGATTGAGGGTGAGGTAAACCAAGGGATATAAATTGCATATTATTTAATTCTCATTCCTAAACGACTGCAAAGTTGTTTTCAGTTAGTGTCACACCACCAGATAGTTGTGCAAATTT
>NZ_JABXKI010000026.1 GCF_017115095.1 Nostoc sp. NMS4
GTCTCAATTCTAATTAGCGTTGGCGCATCACCAGTGTGAGCCTCTTGCAAAGCGGCGGCAAATTTGAAACTATGAGCAGGGACAACGCGATCGTCATGATCGGCTGTGGTAATTAAGGTTGCTGGGTAAGCTGTATTTGGTGTGATGTTGTGTAGTGGCGAATAAGCATACAGCGCTGGAAACTCTTCTGAATTATCTGCTGAACCATATTCGGAAGTCCAAGCCCAACCGATGGTAAATTTGTGGAACCGCAACATATCCATCACACCGACTGCGGGTAAAGCTGCACCAAACAAATCGGGACGTTGGGTTATACAAGCACCTACTAATAAACCGCCATTACTACCACCTGCGATCGCAAGCTTCTCAGTCTTAGTATACTTGTTAGCAATCAACCATTCAGCAGCCCCAATAAAGTCATCAAAGACATTCTGCTTTTTCTCCTTCACTGCTGCTTGATGCCATTCTTCACCATATTCTCCACCGCCACGAATATTAGGCATAGCATAAACGCCACCGAACTCCATCCACACCAATAGACTAACAGAAAAGCCAGGTGTCATTGAAGCATTAAAACCGCCATAAGCATATAGATAAGTAGGGTTATTTCCATCTAATTTAATCCCTTTTTTGTAAGTGATAAACATTGGGATTCTAGTACCATCTTTGCTGTGATAAAAGACTTGTTTTGTCTCATAATCATCAGGATTAAAATCTACCTGTGGTTGACGGAAAACCTCACTTTTTCCTGTCACCATGTCGTAGCGATAAATAGTGCCTGGTATGGTAAAGCTGGTAAAACTATAAAAAGTTTCAGTATCATAACGCTTACCACCAAAGCCACCTGCTGAACCAAGTCCAGGTAGTTCTACCTCTCTAATAAATGCACCTTTGAGGTCAAAAATTTTGATTTGACTGTGAGCATCTTTGAGGTAATCAGCAACAAACTGATTATTAAGTATACCGACACTTTCCAAAGTTTCCGCAGATTTGGGAATGATTTCTTGCCAATTTTCTGGTGCAGGGTTTTTCGTGTCAATTGCAATAACTCGTCCCCGTGGTGCATTGAAATCTGTACGAAAATAAAAGACGCTATCATCATTGTCGATAAAGCTGTAATCTGCCTCAAATTGGTTAATTAGTTCTAATACTTCCGCATTAGGGTTAGTTAAATCTTTAGAAAAAACCAAATTTTTAGAGTCAGAACCTAGCCAAATTGAAATTATTAGATAACGTCCATCTTCTGTAACTCCACCACTAAAACCCCATTCCTTTTGGTCAGGACGATGATAAATTAAAATGTCTTCTGATTGAGGTTTACCCAATTGATGATAGTAGAGCTTTTGATAATAGTTGACATCTTCTAATTGAGTTTTTTCATTTGGTTCATCGTAGCGACTGTAGAAAAAACCTTGATGATCGTGTGTCCAAGATGCGCCAGAAAATTTAATCCACTTCAGGTGGTCTTGGAGGTCTTCACGAGTTTCAACATTGCGTACTTTCCACTCTTGCCAATCAGAACCAGAGGAGGATAGACCATAAGCCAAAAGTTTACCATCCTCGCTAATCGACAATCCCGAAAGAGCAACAGTGCCATCTTCAGAGAGTTTATTGGGATCGAGTAAAACTTCGGGTTGATCGTCGAGGGTTTTCAAGGTGTAAAGAACACTTTGATTTTGCAGTCCGTCATTTTTGAAATAAAAGTAGCGTTCGGTGGAACCGTCTCGCAGAGATTCGCCTTCTTTAAAAGGAATACCGTATTTTTCATAATCCCAAAGTTTGGTGAGGCGCTGTTTAATTTTTTCCCTAGCAGGAATTTCACTCAGGTAGCCAAAAGTAACTTTATTTTGTGCCTCAATCCAAGTTCTTGTTTCTTCAGAATCAGGATCTTCTAACCAACGGTAAGGGTCTGCAACTAAAGTACCGTGGTAGTCATCGACTTGATTGCTCTTATGGCTGGTTGGGTAAGTGAGAGATTTTTTAGAAGAAGGCATAGTCTTAGGTCAAAGTGCTTCTTTACATACTATAAAGATAGACCCAAGACTGGAGTATAGACTCTATTGTTTCTCAAAGAAAAAGCCCCGGCTTCTGACGGGGCCAATACGTGCTATTTCCATTTCTAGAACAATTGTACTATAAAAAACCAGTATCAGCTTTCACGGAGGTAGAAGCGTGTGGAGTTTTCCCGAAAATCTCAGTCGGTTGATTTAGCTAACGAGTTTCTCTCCTTTGAGCATCCGCGCCGCAGCTTCAAGTAGAGCTTCTTCGAGATAAGGCTTGGTAAAGTAGCCACTAGCACCGAGTTGAGCGGCAATTTGTCTGTGCTTGTCTGCACCGCGCGAGGTGAGCATTGCGATCGGTAAGTGGTTGAGGTTAGGGTCTTTCTGGATGCGAGAGAGTAATTCCAGTCCATCGCAACGGGGCATTTCAATATCGCAAAATACGATATCGCAAGGCAGACCGGAGCGGAGTTTATCCCAAGCTTCCTGACCGTCACGCGCCTGTTCTACGCGATAACCTGCTTTGTTAAATGTCAGGGATAGTAATTCTCGGACTGTAATTGAGTCATCGACAATCAGCACTGTCGGATCAATCTTCGCGGGAGAGGTATCTGGGGGAGTGAGGTTTTGTTGCCAAGAATTGCCACCAGCTTGTGTAGAAATCCGTCCCTGGAAGATATCAATTATTTCTAGCACGTCAGCAATGGGCATAATCCGACCATCACCCAGAACTGTAGCACCAGCGACACCAATGGGTTTAGGCGCTGGCCCTTCAAATTGCTTAATTACAATTTCTTGTTCGCTTAACACCAAGTCAATCTGTAAAGCAATCAGGGTATTTGCCGATCGCACCACAACCACAGAAACCATATCATCATCTCTGGTACCGCCATAGACATTACCGCGACTGATTTGGCGATTGAAGGTTAAAAGTTCCTTCAGAGGTCGGAATGGTAGCACTGTATCGCGCCAGGAAATAAACGATTGCCCATTGGCATCGTGCTGAATACTTTTGACTGGTATATCTAGCGTATCTTCTACACCATCCATTGGGAAGGCGATTCTGGCGCGATCGGAGACGCAGCAGAGAGCTTTACAAATACTCAGAGTCAGTGGTAAACGAATGGTGAAGGTGGTTCCCTTGCCGATCGCAGAATCGGTGTTAACTGTACCTCGAATTTCGCTAATTTCGGAGCGCACTACGTCCATACCCACACCACGACCGGAAATTTCATCGGCTTGGTCTTTGATCGTAAAACCAGACTGGAACAGCAGATCGTAGACTTCCAGGCGAGACATAGCTTTTGCTTGCGCTTCTGTAATCATGCCAATCTTTACCGCCTTAGCCTTAACCGCGGCAGAATCGATACCTGCGCCATCATCGCCTACAGATATGATCGTTTGGTTCCCTTGGTGGAAAGCGCGGATAGTAATGATTCCTACAGGTGGTTTACCAGCAGCTTGCCGTTCTTCTGGCGTTTCAATACCGTGAGCGATCGCATTATTCAGCATGTGAGTTAACGGATCGGTCAGATGATCTAAAATCATCTTGTCAATTAAGGTATCGCCACCTTCGATCAGCAACTCTACTTGTTTGCCACACTTGATGGCGTTATCGCGCACTCCTCGCCGCCAGCGATCGATAGTTTGAGCAAAAGGCACCATTCGCGCTCTAGTTAATCCCTCTTGTAACTGGGTGGTTACTTGGCGGAACTGCCTTGCGACTCGTTCGGTTTCTTCGGTAACAAAATCAATGTCACTAGCCGACTCACGGACTCGCACAATCCGCTCAATCATCTGCTGTGAGAGTGTATGGAAGGGTGTAAAACGATCCATTTCTAATTCGCTAAAACCCCTATCAGCATTGAAATCAGGGGCTTGTAAGCCGGGTTCTTTCTTTTTGCGTCCAGCTAACAGAGACGCTTCCAGTAGCGATCGCTCGTACAACTCCTGCATCCTTGCGCCCACATCCGAGAGTTGTTGTACCTGAATCAGCAAGTTATCTAATGACTGTCGCAGTCGTTCATGATCCTGCTCTAAGGTATTACGGTTTACCACCAACTCCCCAACTAAATTACTCATATCGTCCAGTTGCTTAACTGGAACCTTCATCGTTTCTTCAAATCTCGCAGCCCGACGAGTAGAAGGGGCAGTAGTTTTGCTGGTGTTGGATTTTACTAAAGGAGAATGAGATATTGTTTGATTCGCTTCTGCCAGCAACTTCTCCAAGTCACCAAATTCATCTTTTATGACTGGTGATGGAATCACATTTTTAGCTAAGACTGGTTGAGTTTTAAAGGGTTGGCGTAGATTGCTGTTATTATCTGTACTTAGCAATTCTTCCAGGGCTGCAAAATCTACTTCTGGTATCTTGTGAGTTTTGGGTATAGGTGCTGTTTCTTCTCCTAATAATGCTGCCAAGTCTGCAAATTCATCTTCTGGAGCAACTACTTCAATTGTTTCTGCAAATAATAAATTATTTTCAACAACTGTATTTTCTGTTAACTCAAGGGTAGTTTCTAAATAATTATTTTCCTCAGTCTCTAAAACTTCTGAGCTGATCTGGGCTGAATCTGAAGTTTCCCCAAAACTAATAGTTTCTGATAGTTCATCCACAGAAAATCCTGTGGTTTCCATCTGAATATATGTCAAATCATTTGTCGTGACATCTTCAAACAGCAGTTGCGGATTTTCATCAAAATAATTGAATAAATCACCTGCCTGTAATTCTGGTGATGCTGAATCTGAAGTTTCCCCAAAGCTGATAGTTTCGGATAGTTCATCCACAGAACTTTCTGTGGGTTCAATCTGAATATAAGTCAAGTCATTTGTCGTGACATCTTCAAACGGCAGTTGCGGATTTTCATCGAAAGAATCGAACAAATCACCTGCCTGTAATTCTGGTGATGCTGAATCTGAAGTTTCCCCAAAGCTGATAGTTTCGGATAGTTCATCCACAGAACTTTCTGTGGGTTCAATCTGAATATAAGTCAAGTCATTTGTCGTGACATCTTCAAACGGCAGTTGCGGATTTTCATCGAAAGGATTGAATAAATCACCTGCCTGTAATTCTGGCAATCCTGAATCTGAAGTTTCCCCAAAGCTGATAGTTTCGGATAGTTCATCCACAGAAAATCCTGTGGTTTCCATCTGAATATAGGTCAAGTCATTTGTCGTGACATTTTCAAACGGCAGTTGCGGATTTTCATCGAAAGAATCTAATGAATTAACTTCCAATTCAACAGCAGATATCTCTACGGGCTGATTAGCAAAATCTAAAGATTCTGGTTGTTGCGATCTGAGAATCTCTTCCCCTGGATGCTGGGCAAACAAAAGCGTTTCAGTCGTAGATGTATCGTTGATTGCAGGGGAAATAGTTGAGCTACTTGATGTTAATTCATCAAATAAATTATCTCCCGAATCTGATGATAATATCAAATCTAGCTGTTCTTGATCCTGGAAATTGATATCAAAATCTTCTTCTATGTCAAAACTGGCTATAGGAGAAGGTATGGACTGCTGACTATCAGCAAAAATGTCATCAGCCGCCGCACTAAACAAACTTTCATCTAACGCCTTTTCCACATTTTGATCAATCAAGGAATCGAATTCGTCTTTTTCTTCTGTGGTTTCCTGATTCCAGAAGTTGCTCAGATCGTTTTCTGATTGAGAAAACTCAGGTGCCGTTGCTGGAGGTGTATCAAATAAATCACCGATTTCTGGCTCACTTGTCGGTAGTTCTATCTGTTCTTCCATTTCAGCAAACAAGTTGTCCAAAGACAAGTCTGTTGTCTTGGGTAATTCTATGTAGTCACTAGGAGTAATTTCTTCTACCCAATTTGCATTTCTAGTTTCTAAGAATAAGTTATCAAAATTGTTTTGTTGGTTGATAGATAGTTCCACACTAGCGAACGGCTCAGTTTCTGGTTGAGTCACTTCGCCTGTTGGCAATAGTTCTTCATTATCTAATCCCAGTGTCAAGAAATCTTCAACTACACTATTTTGGGCAATCTCACCAGTAGTCTGGTTTGTATCACGAGGAATATCAATCAATTCTTGTAAAATTTCACCAGAAGATGAGTCTAAATTTATATCAAATTCATTAATATCGCTTAACTCTAGAGGCGTAGCAGATGTTTGTTGATTTTGCGGTTCTGAATGATCTTTTTCTAGGAAATGGTCGCCAAATAACAGGGATAAATCTTCTGTTTTGGCTGTAGTTGTTGGGTGCAGCGCGTTATTTATATCTTCATTAAAGGAGAGTAAGTCAGATAAATCGTTATGAGCGTCTTCAGCCTCAGTGCTGCTCAAATCAATTCCAAAGTCATCCGTAGTAACAATATCTAAAGTTTCTTCTTGATGCCAGCTTTCATCTAGTTCGGGAGTCTCACCGTCAAATAAATCGGCAAGAGTATTTAACTCAGCTATTCCTACCTCTGGCCCATTGGGGTCAAGATTGTTACTGATTGGATGTGCTTCGTCATGTGTGGTGAAAGTAAAACTAGTGTTTCTACTTTCATTTAGTGGTGTTCCTTGTAACTGAAGGTCTTCAGTGTTGGCGTAGCCAGACGCTCGTGGACTTGCTAACGCTGCGCGATCGCTACTATCTTTGTCTATATTCAGTTCTTCAGTTGTCTGAACTAATGGCTCTAATTCTGTGAAAGCCGCAGACTGTTCATCAAATAAATCAGGCGTAATTTCTAATAACTCAATTTCTGCAAAGCTCAAAAGTGCTTCTAGTTGCTGACTAATTGCAATTTCGGCTTCTCTACCTTGCAGAACTAATTCTTGAGCTTGTTTGATTTCGGTAATGACAATTTTAGCTAAAGTCAGATAAGTATTTTCGGGATTGCCGATCGCACTGGCTGCTGCTTGACACAAACCACACCATTTCGGCAAATTCCAAGTTTCACCAAGTTTGACTAACTGGTGACAGCATTGCTGGAGGTTTTGCCGAGTTGAGGGGGTTGTAGTTTGCTTAAATAATTGCAACATTTCCCGGAGTGTTTGCAGCACTTGGGCTTGAAACTCACTCCAGTTATTATTTTCTTTCGCGGTCACTGGCGATCGCGTAGCGTTAGCGAGTCCGCGAGCGTTTAGCGCCTCTTGGGGTGCTACCGAGTCTGGAGATTCCTGATGGGTGTATTCTGCCAGATCGGGAATATCGCGCCGCATGAAAATTTCTGTCAGTGTAGAGACATTCTCTACAGAAGTTGTGTGTAGTTCCGTTGCTTCATAACTGCTGGACACTCCACTCTTTGCTTGTTCTACAAGTAGTTCCAGATGCTGATACAGCCATTGAAAGACTGGCTCAGTTTCTGACATCAAAGTATTAGCCGCATCTTCAGAAAGACCATAAGGCCCGCTCAAATGCTCTAACAGTGATTTTAGGGTATCAGATACACCAAGAAATAAAGACTCTAACTTTTGGTCAATCTGAACCGGATTATCTTTGAGAATTTTGAAACAATCTTCCAGACGGTGGGAGGTATGCTGGATGCTAGTCAATCCAAGCATCGCCGCTCCTCCTTTGATGGAGTGAGCCGCCCGGAAGACCTCACTGATCATTTCCGGGTCGTTCAGAGTACCCTCTAAATTTAGTAAGCCCTGCTCAATGGTATTCAGGTGATCCCTGGCTTCTTCAATAAAGTAACCCAAAATCCGCTGTTGTTGTTCCGGCAGCATAGTTTTTTAGTCAAGAGTCATTAGTCATTAGTTATTAGTCATTAGTCATTGGTCATTGGTCATTAGCAAATAACAAAGGACAAAGGACAAATGACAATTTATCTGGTTTCCATAGTTTCCACTCGGAAACGTTCAACGGAAGCGATCAAGTCACGGGATACACCTACTAAGTGTTGTAAGGCTCCTGAAACTCGCTGTGCTTCTTGGGAAGTTTCTTGCGCGGTCAGTTCTACTGATTGCATTACATGAGCCACGGCGCGGGAAGTTTCCGTTTGTTCCACAGTGTCGCTGGTAATAGAGCGCACAAGAATATCAATGCGATTTGCCACTTGAATAATATTTTCGAGCGATCGCTTGGCTTCTTCTGCCAATTTTGTCCCTTTAATTACTTGTTGTGTGCCTTCTTCCATTGCGGTCATTACAGAGCCTGTTTCGCTTTGGATTTGCATCACAATTTGTTCAATTTCTTTCAGGGATTTAGCAGATTTGTCTGCTAGCTGGCGCACTTCATCTGCTACGATCGCAAACCCGCGTCCCGCTTCTCCGGCTCTTGCCGCCTCAATACTAGCATTGAGTGCCAGCAAGTTTGTTCTGGAAGCAATTTGCGAAATCAACGCCACAATTTTAGAAATTTCTTGGGAAGATTCCGCCAACCGCTTCACTTTGCGAGTGGTTTCGGCAACGGTTTCTCGAATTTCTAAAATCCCTGCAACGGTATTTTCTACTGCTTCGCCACCCTTGATAGCGATCGTACTAGCATCGCGGGCGACGGTTTCGGCTTCTCGCGCCGCCTCTGCTACCCGATGAATCGAGTCGGTCATCACCTGCACAGAATTTAGCGTTACTGCCAACTCTTCTGCTTGGCGCAAAGCATCACTAGATAAGGCTCTGGCAAAGGTTTCGGAGTTGGTTGCACCTTTTGTTACATCCTTCGCCGCCACTTTTACCTGTTGCACGATATCCCGCAAGTTTTGAATTGTCAGGTTAAATGCATCGGCTACGGCTCCCAGTACGTCGGCGGTCACTTCCGCTTGGACTGTTAAATCGCCTCTAGCAGCTCCTTCCACGTCATCTAAAAGACGAATCACCTGACGTTGCAGGTTTTCTTTGGCTTCCTCTTGTTCATCAGCTTTGCGTTGGGCTTCACTTGTGGTTGTGAAAATTACCCGCGCCATTTCATTAAAGCCGGTAGACAAATGCCCTAATTCATCTTCAGAAAATACTGTGGCTTGAGCATTCAGATTTCCTTGACGTACAGCCTCAAACTGAGCTTGGAGGTCATCAGTTGTGCGCCGAATTTGTTTCAGCGCCAGATTTCCCATGAAACCTGCGGTAGCAAAACCTGCAATCCCGGCGGCTAGTGACATTGCCCAACCTGTGTTTCGGACTGATTCTCGTTGTTGGGGTGGCGAAAATGTGGTGGCGACAAAGCTAACTGTAGCGACAACCAGCGCCGATACAATGCCCACACTGCCAGCAATTAGCCATTGTTTGCGTTCGATGGAGGCATTTTCTAATGGTGCTAACCATCCTTGCTCGATGTTGACATTGGGTTCTAGTTTCGAGATATCTGTTTGGCTAAAGACTGGAACGGCTTCATGGGAACCAGTCATTGAAAACAGTTCCTCTTCGCGATCGGCTGAATTGCTTGAAAAAGCCTCCGCCTTTTGCGGGCGACCAGTGTCACTAGCTTCTGCTGGAGTAGAATGCATTGCGGCATTACCGAAGCTAGAATCTCCTTCCATCAGGTCAAATCCTGGAATATTGCCTAAATCGTCAAATTCCTCAAAGTCATCTAAAAACTCGATATTACTCTTAGAATTTTGTCCATTCAGTATATTGCTTGAATCTTCATAAGAGTTTAAACCATCTGAGCCAAAGGCAGACTCAAATGCTTCCATATCAAAATTTTCATCGCCATCAAAGTTATTTTGACTGATGAATTCAGGCGATTTAAACTGCTTTTCTTTGCGAGGTAAATTGCTATTCAAAGATGAATCATTCTCAGGCACATTCGGTTTTGAAGCTGATTCTACTTCCAAATTATTAGCTGTTAACCAACTATGTGCTTCAGTTTCCGGCAAATTATCTTGACTGCCGGATTCCAATTTATTTGTTGCTGGCGAATCATTTCTCAAGTCTTCGGCAACAATCAATAAAGTTTCGTCTCCAAAACGAGATTTTTTATATTCTAAATTTCCCAGACTCTGCTCTGGAGACTTTGGCTCGCTCAACAAATCAGGGAAATTATTCTCGCTATTACCAGTTTGTGAATTAGCAGATGAAGAGTTATTATTGTCAATATTTGAATTTCCGTGAGGATAATTTATCTCATTATCTGAGAATTGACTATTTGCTAATGATTCTTCCAGAATTTCTTCTGAAACACCTTCCTGCCAAAAAGCAGGTAACTCTAATTCTGTGTTCTCCTCCCAGTTCTTATTTGACTCTTCTCCCTCTGCTTCTTCATTGATGGCAAAAGGGTCGTCACCAAAAGGTGTAGAAGAATCTGATATTTTTTCTGTCCCAGAACTATCTTCTGTGGGTATATCAAATGGACTTTTTGAAGATATCTCTTCAACGCCATTTACACTTTCTTGATGCTCTCCAAAAAAGTTCAAATCAAGGTTTTCGCTGTCAAATTCCTGATTTGCGCTCAAATCTTCTAATTCTGGTTCGCTACATGCCAGTACATCAGATATCTCTGAGGAATTTATTTCCTCTTGATTTTCTAATGGATCGATCTGCCCACTAAATGACTCTAAATATTGATTGATATTGTCAATTCCATTCTTGGCAAAACCAATAATTTCTCCATCGTTAGTCAAGCCTAATACCTGTTGATATTCTTCTTTTGCGACATCGTACTGCTGTAAAACATAGTAAATGTGACCCCGCAACAAATGGGTATTGGGGTCATCTGGTAAATTTTGCACCACTTGGTCAACTAAAGTGGCCGCAACCTCATAATTCCTTTGAACATAGGCGGTCATCGCCTGTTGATATGTTGGCTCGTAATTATCAATACTTGCTGCCATTTCCTCCTCCAATTTCATCCTGCCCACCTAGCACTCCGTACAATTGCCATTTGATCGAGCAGTCGTAGACACTGATTATTTTTAGCACCTAATGACCACTCACCACGTAAAAAGGGAGCCATAGTATCTGGAACACCAGTTGGTGGCATAAGATTTTGGACATCTAACCAGTCCATACCACCGATTTCCTCTACTGCTAAACCCACTATTGTGTCTTGCTCTTCAATAGCAATCACCGAAATTTCAGCTCTATCCGTGTTTAATGCACTTGCTTCCCCCAGAAATTGACCCAAATCGGCCACCCAAATAACTCGACCTCGTAAATTTAGAGTACCCAAAAGTAAAGGAGAAGCATTAGGAATCGGGGTGATTCTATCAGGACTTAGTTCAATTACCTCCCGGATGCCAGTTGCTTGTAGTGCAAACTCCTGATGCGAGGGAATGTAAAATCTCAAATGTAACTCACCTTCAGGACTTTCTACTTGTAATTCTGGTCGAAAGTGGTCTTGACCGCCGCCACTTAAAAAGTCCGGTTTGCTGACCATGTTATTTTTATCCTTATCCTCGCAGCAGTTGTTTGACTGTTCCTACCAACTCGGTTGGTTGAAACGGTTTGGCTATGTAAGCGTCTGCACCTTGCTTCATGCCCCAATAGCGATCGAATTCTTCGCCTTTAGAAGAACACATCACCACTGGGACATTTTGGGTTTTTGGATCGGATTTTAACCGCCGACAAACTTCGTAGCCGTTCAT
>NZ_JABXKI010000024.1:0-4480 GCF_017115095.1 Nostoc sp. NMS4
AGAATTCAGAATGGGCTAAACGCCCCGCTATCGCTAACAGGAGTCAGAATCAAGAGGCTCTCTACGACTTTTGTTAGGAGGCGAGTGATGAGCTTATGCAGTTTGGCTATTATTAGAGACTTCATCTGTATTAGCTTTTAAGCGGTTGACTAAGCTTTTGCGGATGCGATCGCTTTTGCGAACACCACCCGCCATCTGATATTCATGGCTGTCTTTGCCGTACTTAAAGGCAACTCCCAGGAGCATTTTTTCAGTCAGATCGCTCAAATTTTTTTCCAACTCTTTCATCTCACTTGTGTAAGAGTCAATCACAGCTAGAGTAGTATTATAAGCATCTATTTTGCTACGATACTGCTGGATTAACTGCGTAAGATTTTGCAAGTTCCGAGCATCCCCAAAATCCAGGCTGGGATCAATGGCTTTGAGTCCGGCGATTCTCAATTCGGCTTTCTCTAGAACGCGATATGTACGCTTTTGGCGAGGCATAATTATCTTCTTTTTATGGTTTCTAGAGCTAGCTTGCCCTACTAAAGCCTAATTTTGCTTGGGTAAAATCCACATATATTGGTATCGAGTGTAACTATAGACTCAGCAATATCAACTAAAACTATGATGTTTGTAACGAAAATCGTAGTGGTAGTAACTAAACTCGTAATATTGTAACGAAAAGAATCATGTTTGTAACAAAAATCGTAGTGTTGGTAACTAAACTCGTAAGATTGTAACGAAAAGAATCATGTTTGTAACAAAAATCGTAGCGTTGGTAACTAAACTCGTTATTTTCGTAACTTAAAGGGCGATGTTAGTAGCGATGTTAGTAAGGGCAACTGGTTTAAATTTAAAAAAGCCTAGATATCATAGGCAACATATTGAGAAAGTAATGCTGAACTCTGCAAAATCCGTAACGCCGAGTAAAATGTGGGTTTTTTAACTTAGCTGCGGAATTTAGAACAAAAGCGGTGTGTTAATAAGTAAATAAGATACACATAGTCAAGGCAGGATTATGATAGTTGAAACTGCGGCGATCGCAATCGGTTCTGTAATAGCCACCAAAGCGTTAGAAAAAACTGGCGAAAAAGTAGGCGAAGCTTTATTAGATAAGACTGGTAAGTTTCTTGTCACCCTGAAAAAACAGTCTCCTCATACTGTAGCTGCGATCGAGAAAGCACCAGAACAAGCGATCGATTATCAAAAGGCTGTGCTAGAGGTGGAATTGGCTGCTAAAACTAATCCTGAAGTAGCACAAGCTGCACAGGAGTTAGCCACAGCAGCTAAAGCAGAGCCAAATCCTAAATTTGCTGAAATTCTAGCTATGCCGAACCTAGAAAAGTTGGCAGATAAAATTGGTCAGGTAGTAATGCCAGGAGGGACAGGAAATATTGAAAATCAGTCCTTTTAATCTAAAATTAATTTAAAAATTTAACATGATTCTCAATTAGCCCGCTAGCCCGCCCAGAAATAAATTTCCGGGCTAATAGCTAAAGTCCACTCAAGTGGACTAAAACTTTTTTTCTTAGTCTTCTTTAGAAGACTTTAGCTATTAGCCTTAGAATTCATTCTGAGGCGGGTGTTGCAACTGATGCAAAATTTAAGTGCCACAGCATTTAACTTTACTATCTATGCCTGAAGACTCTGGCAAGCTTGCCCAAAAAATTGGTGTTTTTGCTGCCCCTGGCGCTCAAGTTAACATTGGCACTCAAATTATCAACGGGCAGAAACAGCTAACTCCCACAAAATATATCCCTCGCGGTTCCGTCCATTTCGTCGGGCGAGAAACCGAACTGACAATGCTGCATGAAGACTTGCAGCGCCGAGACTATGTAGCAATAGCGGGAATGGGAGGCGTAGGCAAAACTGAATTAGCCACCCAATACGCGAGACGATATCAACAAGATTATGGGGGAATTACTTGGTTTAACGACAGAGCAACCAATCTCGCCGCCGAAGTTTTAGAGTTTTTCTGGTTGCAATTCGGTTTTGAGATTCCCCAAGAATTAGGAGGAAAACTTTTAAGCCTTAAAGAACAAGTCGCTTGGTGTTGGTCTAAATATCCTAATTCTCCCTTGCCTATTTTAATCGTTTTCGATGACGTAACCGACCTAGCCAACCTCAGCGAAGTCGTTCCCAACGATAACCGCTTTCGAGTTCTGGTGACTACTCGACTGCGGAATTTAGACCGGAATGTTATTCAAGAAATTTCTTTAGATGTTCTCTCGCCCCAAAAAGAACCAGGGAAAGCCTTAGAACTGTTAAAACTACTGTTGGGTAAAAGAGATAAGCGAGTTGAAAACCAACCACAAGCCGCGATCGCAATCTGTGAATGTCTAGAATATTTGCCCTTGGGAATAGAGTTAGTTGGAGGTTATTTAGTACGCGACCCGGAAATATCCTTAGACATCATGTTTAGGCGATTGCAAGAACGTAAATTAGCAGAGTCAGCTTTACAAGACCGGGAAACTCTCAACTCAACTCAACTAGGAGTAAAAGCCGCCTTTGCTTTAACTTGGGAAGAACTTGACCCACTGGCGCAACAACTAGGAATATTTTTGAGTTTATTTTCTCCTGCACTGATTCTTTGGGATTTGGTTATTTGGGTGGCGACAGGTGGAGGGGAAGCAGAAACTCAGGAAGAAAGACAGCTAACTTGGTCAGAAAATGAATTAAACGAAGCTAGAAAGCAACTCTACGGGCGCAACTTGCTGCAACAGGTTGAAGAAAGAGAAGGATGTTATAAAATTCATGCTTTAGTGCGGTGGTTTTTGCAAGGGCAGTTAGCGAATGCTGGCGAGATGAAATTAGTTTTAGAAACAACCTTTGCCACTGCTATGATAGCCGTTGCCCAAATACTTCCCGATTCAGCAACTTCTGAGCAGATTGAAAGCATCAGAGATATTGTTCTTCATCTCGAAGACCTGGGAAACCGTTTAATTGCAGAGATAAAGCAAGTAAGAGAGGCAGAGATAATTTCTCTAGCATCAGTCCCTAACGATCGAGTAATTTCGGTATTTGTGGGGATAGTAAGATTTTATCAGGGACAAGGATTATATAAATTAGCAGAATTCTGGCATGAACAATGCGTAAATGTTTGCCAAGCTCTGTTTGCTGGCGACCATCCCAATGTCGCTACTAGCTTAAACAATTTAGCTTTACTCTACAAAAGCCAAGGGCGCTACAGCGATGCCGAACCTGTCTACATTGAAGCCCTGGCAATGACAAAGCGTCTGTTTGCTGGCGACCATCCCGATGTTGCAGGTAGCTTGAACAATTTAGCAGGACTCTACTATAGCCAAGGGCGCTACAGCGATGCCAAACCTGTCTACATTGAAGCCCTGGCAATGACAAAGCGTCTGTTTGCTGGCGACCATCCCGATGTTGCAGGTAGCTTGAACAATTTAGCAGGACTCTACTATAGCCAAGGGCGCTACAGCGATGCCAAACCTCTCTACATTGAAGCCCTGGCAATGACAAAGCGCCTGTTTGCTGGCGACCATCCCAATGTCGCTACTAGCTTGAACAATTTAGCAGAACTCTACAGAAGTCAAGGGCCGTACAGCGATGTCGAACCCCTCTTGACCCAAGCCTTGGAGATGAGAAAGCGGCTGTTTGCTGGCGACCATCCCGATGTCGCTACTAGCTTGAACAATTTAGCAGGACTCTACTATAACCAAGGGCGGTACAGCGATGCCGAACCTCTTTACATTGATGCCCTAGCAATGAGCCAACGGGTGTTAGGAGTTAATCATCCCACTACAGCAACAATTCAAGAAAATTTAGCAACCCTGCAACGCCAGTCTACTCTCCGTGCTATCTGGATACGTCGTTTAAGTCAGTTTGTCCAAATCTTAATAGCGATATTACTTCTACCGTTTTACCTGCTGTGGCGATTCGTTAAACAACTAACTCGTTATTAAAACATTGGCTCTGCGCCGCAGCTACGCCCGTCGTAGACATCGTTATTCTCTCATCACCACAAATGCGTAGGCGCAGCCCGTCGTAGCGATCGCTGTTCAATTAATACTGTGCTAGTTTAAGAAAACTACTGTAAAACTCAATCAGTATGATCAGTACGACGACTTCTCGCTACGTGACTCGCCAACCTGAAATTTTGTCCGGTGAACCAATTATTGCTAACACTAGAACACCTGTGAGAGCAATTGTAGAAAATTGGCGTTTAGGGATTAGACCAGAAGAAATTCCGCTACACTTACCTCATTTAACTTTAGCCCAAGTCTTTGATGCTCTGAGTTTTTATTTAGATAATCAAACAGAAATCAATGAATATATCGAGCGCAATCATGTTCCTGATGAATTAGTCCATCCAGCTATCAAAGCCAGACTCAATCAAAAATCTGGATTTTATGATATGAGCGCACTTTTGAGCGATCGCTATTCTCTCATCAATGAAGGTGCGTAAGCGTAGCCCGTCGTAGGCGATCGCCTTTTACAATTGGAGTGTTAATTGTATTTACCTCTATGAACT
>NZ_JABXKI010000024.1:4580-11398 GCF_017115095.1 Nostoc sp. NMS4
CGTAGGCGATCGCCTTTTACAATTGGAGTGTTAATTGTATTTACCTCTATGAACTTTCCTCCCCAACTCCAACAAAAGATTGAAAAATGGGCAACTAGTCAGGGAATTTCGACTGAGCAATTTATTTTGCAAGCTATTGCAGAAAAAATTGACACGCTGAGTCAACAAGTCACTGAAGAACATACTCAACAAAACTCTGAGATAGCGAATGTAACGCCCCTTAACCAACCAAACATTTATCGAAAGGAAGGGATTTTAGTTGTAGACGCAGAATTACCAGAAAACTTTGATGTTAATGCCTTTATAGATGAATTGAGAGAAGAACGCATTCAGGATCAAATAGCTTGATGAAAGTCTTGTTTGATACTTCTGTCTTAGTTCCCGCATTAATTGTCAGTGATAAGATGGAAAAAATAGTTCTACCTCACTGCCAAGGTTATGAGTAACATTAATATTTCCTTGCCTGAGTCGATGAAAGCCTTTATTGAGAAACAAGTGGCTCAAGGTGGCTACGGTTCAATTAGCGAATATCTACAAGAGTTAATTACTCAAGACCAAAAACGCAAGATGCAAGAACAGATAGAAGAACTTTTAATTGCAGGACTTGAAAGTGGAGAGGCAATAGAAGTTAATGATCAATGGTGGCAGCAAAAACGCACGCACTTGATAAACCAGCTGCATCAAGAGAAATAATGACAAAGCGGATAGTCATTACACCCAAAGCCAGTTTAGATATTGATGAGTCTTTTGTTTACATTGCCCAAGAAAACCCCGAGACGGCTTTTTTTATTTTTTGACGCTTTTCATCAACAACAGCGCGATCAACTCACTCTACCGTAGGCGATCGCCTTTTACAATTGGAGTGTTAATTGTATTTACCTCTATGAACTTTCCTCCCCAACTCCAACAAAAGATTGAAAAATGGGCAACTAGTCAGGGAATTTCGACTGAGCAATTTATTTTGCAAGCTATTGCAGAAAAAATTGACACGCTGAGTCAACAAGTCACTGAAGAACATACTCAACAAAACTCTGAGATAGCGAATGTAACGCCCCTTAACCAACCAAACATTTATCGAAAGGAAGGGATTTTAGTTGTAGACGCAGAATTACCAGAAAACTTTGATGTTAATGCCTTTATAGATGAATTGAGAGAAGAACGCATTCAGGATCAAATAGCTTGATGAAAGTCTTGTTTGATACTTCTGTCTTAGTTCCCGCATTAATTGTCAGTGATAAGATGGAAAAAATAGTTCTACCTCACTGCCAAGGTTATGAGTAACATTAATATTTCCTTGCCTGAGTCGATGAAAGCCTTTATTGAGAAACAAGTGGCTCAAGGTGGCTACGGTTCAATTAGCGAATATCTACAAGAGTTAATTACTCAAGACCAAAAACGCAAGATGCAAGAACAGATAGAAGAACTTTTAATTGCAGGACTTGAAAGTGGAGAGGCAATAGAAGTTAATGATGAATGGTGGCAGCAAAAACGTACACACTTGCTCAATCAGATGCATCAATAAAAATAATGACAAAGCGAATAGTCATTACACCCAAAGCTAGTTTAGATATTGATGAGTATTTTGCTTACATTGCCCAAGAAAACCCCGACACGGCTCTTTTGTTTTTTGACTCTGTAAGAGAAACTTTTGCACAGTTAGCAAGAATGCCTGGAATGGGTAGCCGTTATCCTTTGGATAATCTTCGTTTACAAGGTTTGCGTAAATGGGCTGTTAAAGGATTTAAAAAGTATCTAATTTTTTACTTTGAGCGAGATGAAAGCATTGAAGTTGTGCGGATTCTCTATGCGGGACAAGATATAGAAAGGATTTTAGAACAGGATTGAGATAGATTAGCGATCGCTTGTATGATTGCGTTGATGGAGCGATCGCTAAAACAAACCTCACAAATCATACATCATTTTGAGCTTCTATCTCAGAGACGTTCAAACCTGTTAACTTCGCTACCTGTTCTACTGTCATCCCAGATTCAAGTAAGTTGCGTGCAGTTTGTAATAACTGCGATT
This sequence comes from Nostoc sp. NMS4, assembly GCF_017115095.1. GTDB lineage: Bacteria > Cyanobacteriota > Cyanobacteriia > Cyanobacteriales > Nostocaceae > Nostoc. The sequence continues at coordinate 6,606 of NZ_JABXKI010000024.1, forward strand.
CTGCATTATCTGCCCTTTGGCTTTCTTGTTCCGCCCTTTGGCGTTCTTGTTCTGCCCTTTGGCGTTCCTTTTCTTCAGGAGTTGGTAGCAATTCTCCTGCCAAATTTGCCCAGCGTAACCAAGTAGCATCAATACCTTTATAACTTCCCTGCCACAACTGCAATCCTAACCCTAAAGATTGACTCACTAACTGATTTTGAGCATTGACTGCAATAGGTTGATAAGCTCCTTTCTCATTAGAGAAACCAGCAAAATCATTAGGGTTAAAGGGGTCATACCAGAAATATTCTGGTACACGCATTTGATTTTGATAAATTAGCTTTTTCTCATTTTTGTCTGCTTGGGCTGTGCTGTCAGAAAGCAACTCAATAACCACATCTGGTGTTTTTCCCTCTTCCCAAACTACCCAACTGCGACGTTCTCCTTTCGGGACTCCCAACACAGCAAAAAAGTCTGGCCATTTAAAGTCTTTGTTTCGCACCTGGGCCAGACTGTAGTAAACAAACATATTACCGCCGATAAACCCATCCTCTCGTTCTTCTAACCAAGGTATCACAGCATCGATCAGCAAATCCATCTGGGCTTTGTGTCGCTGGCTTTCCATTGGGATACCGTCATCATCGGGTAATTCGGCTTGGGTGGGTGGGAGTTGAATATCTGGTGCAGCTAGGGTAGTTTCTGACATAGCTTTTCACCTTTTGGGTTAGCGTGGCGGGTATTTTTATATTAAGCGATCGCAGAAATTTCAGTTAATTTGCTTTCGACAGTTTTGCAATTTGCCCAGTGAAGTATGCTTCTTCATGTTTGAGTTGTTGCGCCAGTTTTAACCCTTGTTGAAAAGCTGTTAATGCTTGAGGAAATTCTTTGCGTTCTAGATACAATTGCCCAATTTGGTCGTAAGCTTGCATCATTCCGTAAAAGTTGGCAGCTTGCGCCTGTATCTGCACCAGAATTTCGCTAGCTTGCAAAGCCTCCTCTGTTTGTCCTTGGGAACGATACAGCGCAATTAACTTCTGCAAAGCATCGCCAGCCCGAACGTACTCCTTTAATTGCCAAGCAGTGGTATAAGCTTCTTGATAATTTTTAAAAGCTTCTAGTAGCAAGTTAGGATCTTTCTTAGCTAGAGATTCGTAATCGGAAGCGATCGCTAGCTTTAAATCTGGTATTGCCGTAAGATTATTTTCATTGACGTAAATTTCTGCTAGTTTATTAAGTACATTCAACGACTGCTGCGGTTGGTTTGTCTGCTCGTAAATATCAGCCAGTTGTTGCAGATATGTTACCTCGTTGACGTGATCGCCAAGAGATGTAGCTAAACTCAACAATTCCTCGTAGATTGGCGCAGCTTTGCGATAATCAAACCAACTCAAATGCAATTCTCCAAGCGTCTTGAGGGTTTCTAATACTGCTGCTCGATCTTGTTGTTGTCGCACCACTAGCAAAACTTGGTCGTAAGCTTCTATAGCCAGTTTAGACGATCGCACATTTTTGTAAGCTTCACCTAGCGATCGCCACAATTCTAGATCGATTGGGGCAGTTTTTTTCTGAGATTGCGTTTGCTTTTGAATTGCTTGCAATCTTTCGGTAATATATTGTACTTCTTGTGCGTCGTTTTGCTTCCAAGCGATCGCGCCAACTCGTGATAATGCTTGTACCTCTGCTAATGAACCTAAAAAGCGCCGCAAACGCAGTTCTCGGTTCCAAATTTCAAAGGCCGCAAGCGGTTCACCTGCTTGTAGTTTCACCGCCGCTTCTTGATTTAACGCATCTAACGCTGGTTCTAACTTTTGCCGTTCTTGGGGAGTTAACGGCTGTTTATCTTTAGGCGATCGCGGTGACAGTGGATCGGGTGTGGTAATCTCTAGAGGGCTAGGAGGAAATTTATCAGGTGGTTTCGGCGGTTTACTCTCTGCCAGTGTTAAGGAATTGCTTAAGAGTATAGTGGCAGTAGCGATCGCAATTAAGTGCCTGAGCATGGATACTTTACTTTGCCTTGAGTGAGTTACATGAGATAATTAGCAATTATCCCCATGCCTATTATTGACTAACTATTCTCCAGCTTTTCTCCAGCTTTACAAGAAAAGCCTACCTGAGAGCTATGCTGACTTTTCGCGTTATCTAGAAAAGCCACGAAAAACTAACCAACCTACACAAGGTAAGTCTGTTACCCAGAGATAAAGCTTGTTTTCCTCGTCAATTCTGTATTTTGTATTCTGAATTCTGCTGTAATTTAAAAATTGCGATCGCAACCAGGATTTTTGAGTCAGGGGAGTGTCAAAATAATCCTAGATCATATTTAAGTAAATAGTCGATCCTTTTGTAATGACTCATTCTACTGATATCGCCACCTTAGCTCGCTGGATGGCAGCTGACTTTAGCAATCAAGAACAAGCTTTTGAAAATCCGCCTTTTTATGCTCATATCCGCGTCTGTATCCGTCCTCTTCCCTTAGAGTTGTTCTCCGGGGTAAGTTTGTTTCTCGAACAAGCTTATGATTTTATGCTCAATCAACCCTACCGGATGCGGGTAATGAAGTTGATTCCAGCAGAAAACCACATTGCAATTGAACACTACACCGTTAAAGAAGAACAAAAATTTTACGGTGCATCTCGTGAACCCGAACGCCTCAAAGAGTTGTCTGTTGAGCAATTGGAAAAAATGTCGGGTTGCAACATGATTGTAGAGTGGACAGGTAAAAGCTTCAAAGGCAGAGTTGAACCTGGTAAAGGCTGCATAGTGGTTCGTGATGGCAAAAATACTTATCTGGATAACGAATTTGAGATTGACGCTAAAGAATTTTTCAGCCTTGACCGGGGAAGGGATTTAGACACCGATGAACGTCTTTGGGGTTCTATCGCCGGCCCATTTCACTTTCTGCGTTGGGGTAGTTTTGCCGATGAAGTAAAGGTGTAATAAGTCAACTTGCGATCAGAATTTTCTAGCGATCGCTTAAAGACTACCAGAAACATCCAGCTAACCCACTATCTCTACCTCAGAATCCTATGCTATCATGGTTTAACTAGCGCCCTATGGCTACTAAATGTCTACTAAAATACCTTAGAAACATTAAAGTAGTTGAGGGTATCTTGCTGTGGCGGCATAGCCAAGTGGTAAGGCAGAGGTCTGCAAAACCTCCACCCCCGGTTCAAATCCGGGTACCGCCTTAAGGCTTTCAGCCTTTTAGAATGATCAAAAACAAACAAACTGGGGTAAATGATATTCAAAGTGATATTCAAAGCCCCAGTTTACCCTTAAACATCCGACGGGTTAACCCTGTTTGCCTCTGTTTGCCATATCTGACTGACCAATATTACCCCCAATGTCTCAGCGATCGCCTCAGATGCTTAGTAGCTAAGTGGTTTAATGTTATGGGCTATGAAATATAAGTAAACCTGATAGGGATAGCCTGAAAGTGCAGATTATCCTGATATTTTCATATTGACTAAATACCCATAAGCAATGCATTTGGGATACCTGATATGAAAAAGAAGATACAAGATAAACAGTATGCAACTCGGATGAAGGAATCTACTCTCCTATGGTTAGAACAGGAAAGTCAAAATAGTGGGCAGAGTGTAGCTGAGTTAATCCGGGAAGGTATCGAGATGTTAAAGAAGTCTCGGATTACTCAGGCGGTTAAGCTAACTCTGGCAGACATAGAAGATCCCTCAGAGTTATTGTTGGCGCTTAAGAACCTGCGAAAAGAGATAAGCCAGAAGATAAAAGAGGGTAGCGATGACAAATAATAAGCCCTGTGTGGTTAAGGGACTACCAGAGGATATCCGGACTACTGTAGATGACCAGATATCTAAGGGGATATCTGCCCCATCTATATCCCGATGGCTAGTAAAGCAAGGGTTTAAGGTTACTCCCAGACAACTGAACAACTACAAGGAAAGGACAGCCCCCAAAGTATCCCTAAACACATCTAAAGACTCTTTTTATACCCCCCGTGATTCAGAGGCTCAGTTGATGCGATCGGCGCGAGATATGTTACTCAGTAATGCTAATGAGCTTAATAACAGTTTTAAGAATACTGGGGACTATTACTTATTACTTATTACTTAAAGAACGCGAAAAATAACTTTTCTCACTGCAAATTTTACTCAGCAAGGATTGTGCATGATTTTTTAACCCCTGAAAAGGTACAAAATCAACACCCTAGTCGCTATCTCCCTGCTTCAAAATTATTGCATTAATTAATTTTTCTATTTTCAAATTCTGAATTATCTGAATTTAGTAAAAAGGTGCGATTCGTTGTTTAGTGAATCACGGTAGCCAGTCCGTACATAACTAAGCCAACCCGACAGCAGATTACTGTCATTAAGGGCTGAACTCTCGGTCAGATGCAAGTGTAAGTCTTGCCATTCAGACTCAGAATTGACTCCTTATCTGCCCACACCGAACAAGCTCGGTTCTTGTAGAGTGAAACTGGGAACAGGGCGCAATCAGACGACCGTTGCGGGTGGACACTGGCGCTAACAGGGAGTTCTTACGGTGAAATATAGCCTAAAAAAGCAACCCACTAAAAGGCAGGGCGCAACAAAAACCCCCTGACCTCACTAGAGTTCATTCCCGCCGTACTTCTCTTTTTATAGCGGCAAGAGTCCAGGGAATCTAGTGGTTGAATTAGCTACACCTAATGGAACAATCAATCTCTCCGAGGGAACGAATAAAAACGAACTGTGGGTCTTGAGACAGTCGAATCTCAGGTAGACCAGACGAGCGGATTAATCCCCACAATTCGGGTAGGACAGACCGTAATTGGTCTGAGGTGTTCAGAATACACAAAC
>NZ_JABXKI010000419.1 GCF_017115095.1 Nostoc sp. NMS4
CAAATACTAAGATAGTTTCCGTGTCACCCCGATCTAATCCATAAGCCAAAGATGCCGCCGTCGGTTCATTGAGAATCCGCAACACCTCCAAACCAGCAATTCTGCCAGCATCACGGGTGGCTTGGCGCTGAGAATCGTTAAAATAGGCGGGGACTGTAATTACTGCCCCTGTCACAGGTTCACCCAAATAGCGACTAGCATCGTCTGCCAATTTCTTCAGCACCATTGCCGAAATTTCTTCTGGCGCGAAATCTTTATTCAGACGGGGACAGGCAATTTTAATATTACCTACTTCGTCTTTGCGGATGGTGTAGGGCACACGCTTAGAATCTGCATTCAGTTCGCCATACTTCCGCCCAATGAAACGTTTAACTGCAAAAAAGGTATTTTGAGGATTGAGGACGGTTTGTCGCCGTGCCATTTGCCCAACCACCCTTTCACCTTCTTTGCTGAAGCCAACTACGGAGGGGGTTGTTCGCATTCCTTCTGCATTGGCAATCACCACCGGCTTGCCACCCTCCATAACGGCGACTACTGAGTTGGTTGTACCCAAGTCGATGCCGACTACCTTGCCCATGCGTTACTCTTCTCCTAAAGTGTCTTATATATTTATTATGATTGGGCGGAACTACCTCTAGTTTTGTGCTACAAGATAAAAACACCTCAATGTATAATACTCATCATTAAGGCAGTAAGCTAAGAAGTGCAGCTAGAGGAGATAGTTGCAAGACTAGGATAGCATTGACGATGATTGGTGTGTCCAAGCAGCCTCAATTCTTGTTATCCAGCTACTTCTGTTTACGGTATCTGCAAATTGGTAAGTTAACCTTAATAATGCTTGCTCTGCTTCTTTGAGTACCGGAAAATCTTAATATTGCAACTCTTTTAACCATTTGAATTTAACCGAGCGATTACAAACTTCCCTAGCTGAGATTGCGCGAGAACGCGATCCTTACATGGCAACGGCTGGACATTTTTTTGTCCAAGAATACATCCGCCAGCAATTTTCCCAATGGGGGAGTGTGGAAATCCACACCTTTGATGTCAGAGGTAAAGCCTGTAATAACTTGATCTTAAATTTACCATCCCCAGCTAGAGGGCAAAAAAAGGATTTACTACCTATTTTAATTGGCGCTCATTATGATGGCGTTCCGGGAACAGTTGCGGCTGATGATAATGCTACAGGTGTGGCAGTGTTGCTAGAATTGGCGAGAAAGTTTGCTGTCGAACCTGTCAGATATCCTTTAAGGCTGGTTGCTTTCGATATGGAAGAATACGGCTTACTAGGGAGTGCTGATTATGCAGCCCTGTTGTATCAACAAAAACAACAGCTACGCTTAATGATCTCCTTAGAAATGCTGGGCTATAAAGATTCTACCCCTGGTTCTCAAAGTTACCCTCCTCCTCTGGAACGCTTCTACCCAGATACAGGTGATTTTATTGCTTTAATTGGCAACTTGCGGACATTGCCTGACTTAATTGGGATGAGCCGTAATATTCGCAAAGCTGGCGTATCTAGTCAATGGCTACCCGTGCCGAATCGAGGTTTAATAGTTCCCCAAACCAGACTTAGCGATCATGCACCTTTTTGGGATTTGGGTTATCCGGCAATGATGGTGACAGATACGGCATTCTTACGAAATCCACATTATCACAAAGCTAGTGATGCGATCGCAACTTTGGATTTAGATTTTCTGACTCGTGTATGTGAAGGTTTAGAGATTGCAATTCGGCAGTTGTAAAAGGATATTACGAGAAGTTTATAGTTTGCCAAACCAGACTTAGCGATCGCACTTATTTTGAGAATGTGATTTATATTTTAATATTCTCAACTTTTTTCAATTGCTTATACTATCTTGTTGCCGCGATCGCGCATTAGGAGTCAAAGTAATTAAGTCGTCAATATTACGCTTCATTGTCTCGCAAATTGCATCTAATGGTAAATCATTAGCGTCATAACCAAAGGGGTTTTCTATCTCTAAGCCAATGGCTTCAATGCCAAACACAGTAAACCCAACCAAAGCAGAAATTAAACCTGTCCACCAACCAAGACTCTGCACGATTTGAAATGGTAGCAGAAAGCAATATAGTATCAGCAATTGCTTCAAATGAATAGCATAAGCAAGCGGCATCGGCGTTTTTAAAATCCGTTCGCAAGCACCTAAATTATCCACAAGATTATTTAATAATTCTTGCATAGATGTTAGCTGATAACTATTAAGGCAATTACGATGATACTGTTGCTGTAAATAATCTCCTATCCAAAAGGCAACTTCTATAGGAGGATTATTCATAATCTTCAGTTTTATGTACTTAGTAGACGGCATTAAGTCTTCTAACTCGCTATTGACAGCTTCTCCTCGTAAATGTAATTTAGTTGTTACAGCAAAAGCTGCTAATAAGTTTAATGCCGTAATTTTATTGTCTTTATCTTCTGGTGAAATTTCATCAACTGATACCCAAATCTGCCGAGCTAGATTTCGGACGTTATTTACTATAGAACCCCAGCATTTTCTCCCTTCCCAAAATCGCTCATAAGCAGTATTTGTCCGAAAGACAAGTAACAAACCTAAAACAATACTAGGAATAACACTTCCTAAAATAGGTTGGGATACAGGTTTGTCAAAATGGTGAAGCAGAGAAATTAAAAATCCGAAAGCTCCACACCATAAAATATGTTTGAAAGTTGCTTTCATTACTGAACCTTTAAGTTGTAATGCTGTGCGTACCCATTTGATTTTTTCGGCTATCATCTAGTCAACCTAATAAGATATTTATTGAATCGATATGTTCAGCATTTATAGCTTAAAAATAATCATTATAAAATTAACACAATTAGTAAAGAGATACTTAAAAAACTATTCTTTTTAATAAGACAATATACTGGTGACTATGTATTGTCTTCTAATTTCTGTCAGGACTTACGCAAAATACCTCTCAAACTCTCATTTCTCCGTGTTCTCTGCGCCTCTGTGGTTAGATTTTTCGTTACCTGTGCGTAAGTCCTATCTGTTATACAATTTTCTTGTCCCGTTAAATACTTGTTATTAGTAGTGACGCAAAGAGTGTTGCGATCGTCAATTAGGTAAACATTATATAAAAGTCAAAAGCCACACCTACGTGACAATTATAAATAAATGTAAAGATTTTCTCGTGGCTGCATAAACTCCGTATTTCATCCCGATAAATCTATAGAAGAAAAGGTATATTCCTATCGATAATGTTAATACAGCATTAATCGGTATCATGTACCCCAGTAAATCAAAAAGTTCTAACCTGTAAAAATCCTGCCCTGTAAATTAAAGGTATAGACATAACTTATTTGGTTGTGTCTTTTTTCTTGTCGTTAGTCTCAAAACGTTGAATTTCAATTAAATAACCATCAGGATCGCGGAAAAAGCAATGGTAAATGTTGTACTTTTCGTTTAGTGTAGGTGGCTTTTCAAATTCGACACCACGTTCTTTGAGATATTCAAACCATTCATCCACCTGCTGTGTTACCAGGGTAAAAATGACACTTGATTGCTTACCTGTTGGAGGAGTTAATTTTTCGCTTGCTTCACATAATCCTAAGTATGCAGAACCACTAATAGTATAAATTCGACAGGTTCCTTGGTCAAGCCATAACTCCAAACCGAGCTTTTGCTCGTAGAATTGTGTAGATGCATTGAGATTATGGGTAGAAAAGAAGGTAACTTGTTGGTCGATTTGCGGAGGAATAGACATAAAACACATTTGAGTATATACCCTAACGACATTGAGCGATCGCAGATGTAAAAATTGATTGATGTTAGAAACCTGTTACTGCTCCAGAATGCCTTAGTGCATCTGGAGTTTCTTTTTGGAAAAAGCCATAAATAAAAATTTTCCCAATCATCCTGATATGCCAAAACATGGCTGAATAAGGATGCATACTGAATTATCTATATTTAACACGGGCATCACTTATTGATGTACCCTTCCTGCCAAACAACTCTCGCAAAACAGCCCCAGATAAACTGAGGCTGTTTTGCGTTAATTCCAACAGAGAAGGAGTGTAAACAAGAATCCTCAAAGACTTTTATCTACATTTGAGTGTATACCCTGATGACGTAGGATTTTCTCAAGGTGAAAATTTGGTATAGGTAAATGCGTATCTTTCCTGACTCCAGATTTGTCACAAACATTTCTGGAGTTTTTTCATTACTGGAGTTTGAAATCAGTAATCTAGTACCGCAAGGCGGAATTAAAAATTCAAAATTAATACAGCGTAAGCGTTTCGTTAATCTGGAATGGGTGGTTTATTTACGCCGTGCTGTACTAGTCTAAACTCAAGTAAATATTTGATTTTGATTATGAACGCGCAGATTATAGCTGTGCAGTAAAATAAATATAAATTAGGAATTTTTATAAAAATTACTGAGAAAGTATAGAAATCTCAAATTCTACTCCTCGGAGAGACATACTACAGCTACAACCTTCGGAAAGGGTGCATCCCAGTTTTTATTTTTCCAAAAAAGGTAAATGAAGCATAAGAAGGTAAAGGAATAATCCAGGCGATCGTTTTAATGGGAAGCGTCATGACTGAGGAAGAAAACCAACTTTTAATCCAACACGCTCGTGCGCTCGCGAAAATACTCGACAAAAATGCTCCGGTTGAGTAACTGACAAGCGTCACGGTTGATTGAAGAAGTAGTGCGCAGTCAAATGCAGGAACATATAATTAATGCCAGAAGTAGGGGTTTTTTATCGAAAATGTCACAGGAGAAAACACAGGACACAGACGAGAAGTGAAGAAGGCAGGAGGCACTTATGTTGCAAGAGCGTGTAGGCTTCAGACCTACACCTGGAAGAAGAACTAACTAAAACAGTACGATTGTTCTACAATCAACCGATTAAAGATAGTATTATTAAGGACTGTTTCATCAGAAACTCCCTCTTCGCCGCCCAATATGTCAGACCAACAGCTAGCAGCATCCTTGAATGGACATCTTCCGTACCCCAGCCACAACAGCCAGAATACCATTCGGATTCGGGGTGCTAGGCAGCATAATCTGAAAAATATTGACTTGGAATTGCCACGCGATCGCCTAATCGTATTCACTGGCGTTTCTGGGTCTGGTAAGTCTTCTCTAGCCTTTGACACGATTTTCGCTGAAGGTCAACGTCGCTATGTGGAATCCCTCAGCGCCTACGCACGGCAATTTCTCGGACAGTTAGATAAGCCGGATGTGGAGGCGATTGAAGGTTTAAGTCCAGCAATTTCTATTGACCAAAAGTCAACGTCTCATAACCCGCGTTCTACTGTGGGTACGGTGACGGAGATTTACGACTATTTACGGCTGTTATTTGGTCGGGCTGGCGAACCCCATTGTCCGATATGCGATCGCTGTATTGCACCCCAGACAATCGATGAGATGTGCGATCGCATTATGGAATTACCAGACCGCACCCGCTTCCAAATCCTAGCGCCGGTTGTCAGGGGGAAAAAAGGCACACACCGTAAGCTTTTGTCAAGTCTGGCTTCCCTTGGTTTTGTCCGCGTGCGAATCAATGGCGAGATCCGCGAACTGTCAGATTCCATTGAATTGGATAAAAATTTTACTCACACCATCGAAGTGGTAATTGACCGCTTGGTGAAAAAAGATGATATCCAAGAGCGTTTGGTTGATTCCCTGTCCACGTGTCTCAAGCAATCGGGTGGGATTGCTAATATTGTCATTAGTCAGCCGTCATCTGTCATTAGTGATAACCAAGACCAAATGACAAGTGACAAAGGACAAAGGACAAATGACAAAGAAGAAGAATTAGTATTTTCGGAAAACTTTGCTTGTCCAGAACATGGCGCGGTAATGGAGGAATTATCGCCGCGATTGTTCTCTTTTAACTCGCCTTATGGTGCTTGTCCCCACTGTCATGGAATCGGGACTTTAAGGAGATTTGCGCCAGATTTGATCGTACCTGACTGGGAAGCGCCGGTTTACGCTGCGATCGCGCCTTGGTCAGAAAAAGATAATTCTTATTATTTGGAATTACTTTATAGTGTGGGACAGCTTTATGGGTTTGAGTTACAGACAAATTGGGGCAAGCTGACTGAAGAACAGCAGCAAATTATTTTGTATGGCGAGAAAGATGAACGAGCCGCAGAAGCACAGAGAAAGCAGAGTTTTAAGGGTGCTATTCCAATTTTACAACGACAATATGAGGGTGGTTCGGAATTAATTAAGCAAAAATTAGAGCAGTATTTAATCGATCAACCGTGTGAAGTTTGTCTGGGAAAACGGTTAAAACCGGAAGCGTTGGCGGTGAAGTTGGGACAATATGGAATTTTAGATTTGACTACCGTATCAATTGGGGATTGTCGAGAGAGAATTGATCAATTTAAGTTGAGCGATCGCCAGTTACAAATTGCTGATTTAGTTCTGCGAGAAATCAAAGCTAGATTGCAATTTTTGTTGGATGTCGGTTTAGATTATCTCACCCTTGACCGTCCCGCCATGACCCTTTCTGGTGGCGAAGCCCAACGAATTCGTCTAGCAACGCAAATTGGTTCTGGTTTAACAGGAGTTCTCTATGTTTTAGATGAACCGAGTATTGGTTTGCATCAACGAGATAATGGCAGGTTGCTTAAAACTTTAACGAAATTGCGCGATTTGGGTAATACATTAATTGTCGTTGAACACGATGAAGAAACAATTCGCGCAGCTAACCACATTGTTGATATTGGCCCTGGTGCTGGAATTCACGGCGGAAATATTATCGCCCAAGGTGATTTTCAGGCATTATTAGCAGCAGAAGATTCCTTAACTGGTGCATATTTATCAGGTAGGCGAGTAATTACCACACCAGCAGAACGCCGCGAAGGAAATGGGCGGAGTTTGGGAATTAAAAATGCTCATCGTAACAATTTACAAAATATAGATGTAGACATTCCATTAGGTAAACTTGTCTCCATCACTGGTGTATCTGGTTCTGGTAAATCTACTCTAATTAACGAGTTACTGTACCCATCTTTGCAACACCATTTAACTAAGAAAGTTCCCTTACCCAGACATTTGGATAAAATTCAGGGATTAAACGCGATTGATAAAGCGATCGTGATCGATCAATCCCCAATTGGACGCACACCACGTTCTAACCCTGCAACTTACACAGGAATTTTCGATGCGATTCGGGATGTATTTTCCCAAACAGTCGAAGCCAAAGCTAGGGGTTATAAACCTGGACAATTTTCTTTTAACGTTAAAGGTGGACGTTGCGAAGCTTGTAGCGGCCAGGGTGTGAATGTTATTGAAATGAACTTTCTCCCTGATGTTTACGTGCAATGCGAAATTTGTAAAGGTGCAAGATACAACCGCGAAACTTTGCAAGTGAAGTACAAAGATAAGTCTATCTCTGATGTTCTGAGAATGACAGTTGAAGAAAGTTTAGACTTTTTCCAGAATATCCCGAAAGCGATCGCGCGTTTACAAACTTTATTTGATGTCGGTTTGGGTTATGTCCAACTAGGACAACCTGCGACTACTTTATCTGGTGGGGAAGCGCAACGGGTAAAATTGGCAACAGAATTATCTCGACGCGCCACAGGTAAGACACTTTATTTAATCGATGAACCGACAACGGGGTTATCTTTTTATGATGTCCATAAATTGTTAGATGTGTTGCAACGATTGGTAGATAAAGGCAATTCTATATTAGTAATTGAACACAACTTAGATGTAATTCGTTGTTCGGATTGGGTGATAGATTTGGGGCCAGAAGGTGGCGATAAAGGTGGAGAATTGATTGCTGTCGGTACACCGGAGGAAGTTGCAAAAAATCCCAGGTCTTATACTGGGCAATATTTACAGCAGGTGCTAAAACAATATCCGGCGGTGAAAAAATAGAGTTTTTGTCTCAGCTAGTACTTACACACAGGTAACAAAAATCGAACCACAGAGGCGCAGAGAACACAGAGAAATGAGAGTTTGAGAGATATTTTGTGAAACAAGACATAATGACTTATACTTCACCCAAACTACTTACCTTCGAGGAATTTATCGCTCAATATGGTGATAATGCGCGCTACGAATTAATTGACGGACAACTAAGAGACATGGAACCTACAGGGCCACACGAAGCTGTTGCAGGTAGTATTGCTGGGAGAATTTATGTCGAAATTTTTAATTCTAATTTCAATTGGCTAGTTCCAAAAACTTGTTTGATTAAACCACCTGCGGCTGAAGCTACAGCACTGCGTCCTGATGTAATTGTTTTAGATCGAGCAGAACTTAGTAAAGAACCACTCTGGCAAAAAGAACCGATTATTTGTAACGGCAATACAATCAAACTTGTTGCTGAAGTTGTAAGTACTAATTGGCAGGATGATTATGCTAGAAAAGTGGAAGAATACGCTTTTCTTAACATTCCAGAATATTGGATAGTGGACTTTCGTGGCTTGGGTGGCTTGCAATTTATTGGTAATCCCAAACAACCTACCTTTACTGTTTGTCAGTTAGTTAACGGTGTGTACCAGCAGCAACAATACCGTTTAGGAGATACTATTTCTTCTGATGTCTTGACAAATTTACAACTTAAGTTAGACGACATTATGCATATTTGAACTGGGAAATGGTTTGGTGAGATAAGAGCGATCGCTACGGTTTTCTAAGCTAGAATACCAAAGTTGTATTTATACACAGCCGACAAGTCAATTTTATGAATTATTACGTAATCTACGACGGGAATTGTAATCTCTGCGTTAGTCTGGTGCAATTGTTAGAAACTTTAGACAAGGGAAAGCTGTTTCGCTATGCTCCCATGCAAGATGAGCAGACACTTTTACAGTGGGGAATTTCAGCCCAAGATTGCGAACAAGGGGTAATTTTAATTGATGGCAATCTACCTCAGAGACGTTGGCAAGGTAGTAATGCAATAGAAAAAATTGGCTGGTTATTGCCATCTGGAAGTATATTTGTAGACGCTTATCGAGCATTACCGGGGATGAAATGGACAGGCGATCGCTTTTACGAGCAAATCCGCGATCACCGCTACGCACTCTTTGGTAAACGTTCTAATACATATCAATCATCGTACTGTGTGGATGGTAGCTGCTAATTGCAAAACCTACTCCCGCAACTCTACTTTAGACAGAGTTCTTTGCTAAGAAATTCAATCTTCCGGTGCTAGCGAAAAGTCTGCTAGACCAACCATTATGCTATCTGGCGTGTTTGTAAACATTGTGCAATCAATGACATTTGCGATCGCGCCAGAATTTGGCACAACAAAGAGTTTGACGGGAGGATACTGCGTGAAAATTGGTGCTAACTACTTGGGTAACGGAGAGTGCGAATTTACAGTTTGGTCTCCGCTATTAGATAGCGTCACGGTGCAAATTTTGACCCCAGAACAGCAGTTAATTCCCCTCAAGCCTCAATCTGAGGGATACTGGCACACGAAGGTCAACGATGTGTATCCGGGTACGCTTTATCAATATGTCTTGAATGGCCAAGACAGTTTTTCCGATCCAGCGTCGCAGTATCAACCGGAAGGGGTACATGGTCCGTCGCAAATTGTCGATCATCACTTTGAGTGGACTGACGAAGGATGGGCGGGTATTCCTGTGGAGTCGATGATTTTCTATGAAGTTCACGTTGGAACATTCACGCCGGAAGGAAGTTTCACCGCCATCATTCCTCGTTTACCAGAACTGAAGGAACTGGGAATTAACGCCATCGAAATTATGCCTATCTCCCAGGTTCCGGGAGATACTCATATTGAGGCAACTCTTGCATATCGCAACTGGGGTTATGACGGCGTTTATCCCTTTGCTGTCCAAAATTCCTACGGTAGCCCAGCCGAACTCAAGCAACTGGTAAATGCTTGCCACCAACATAATATCGCCGTTGTGCTGGATGTGGTGTATAACCACTTTGGGCCAGAAGGCAACTATATGAGTCAGTTCGCACCCTACTTTACCAAAACCTATAAAACGCCGTGGGGCGAAGCAATGAATTTCGACGATGCTCATAGTCAGGGTGTGCGAAATTATTTTATCGAAAATGCGCTTTACTGGTTGGGTGAATTCCATATAGATGCATTGCGGCTGGATGCGATTCAAGCAATTTATGATTTAGGGGCGAAGCATTTTTTATGGGAATTGGCGGAAGCAGTTCATCACTTTTCACAACAAGGGCAAAGATGGAAACGCCATTTAATTGCCGAAAGTGACTTGAATAATCCGCAAATAATTCGTCCAGCAGAACTGGGTGGATATGGACTCGATGCTCAATGGAGTGATGATTTTCACCATGCGCTGCATACACTGTTGACAGGCGATCGCCAAGGATATTATCAAGATTTTGGGCAGTGTGCTGATTTGGCAAAAGCTTATAGCGATACTTTTATCTACGATTGGAAATACTCGCCCGATCGCAAACGATTTCATGGTATATCTTGCCGCGATCGCTCTTTATCACAGTTTACAGTCTGCATTCAGAATCACGATCAAATCGGCAATCAAATGAAGGGAGAACGCCTCAGTCAGCGAATCTCTTTTGAAGGATTAAAGTTAGCTGCTGGCGCTGTGCTGCTATCACCCAACTTACCCCTGTTATTTATGGGAGAAGAATATGGCGAAACTGCACCCTTCATTTACTTTGTTAGTCACTCCGATCCCGATTTAATTCAAGCAGTTCGAGCCGGACGCAAAGAAGAATTTGAAGCCTTTCACTATGCAGACGATCCCCCAGATCCAGAATCGGCAGAAACTTTCCTCAAGTCTAAACTTAATTGGGAATTACGCAATCAAGGTAAGCATAAAGTTCTTTGGGATTGGTATCGCCAGTTAATTAATTTACGCAAGACACATCCCGCACTTTTGAATCAAGACCGCAATTTCATCGAAGCGACTAGCGATGAAGAGAAACAGTTGGTTATGGTGCGGCGTTGGTGCGAATCGAGTGAACTAATTTTTGTAATGAATTTCAATTCGTCTCCAGTGAGAGTGGCTTTGCCGTTTGAGCATAATGCTAATAAATTGTTGGACTCTGCTGATACCTCATGGTCTGGGCATGGTTCTGAAACTGCTGAACATCTGTCTGTAGGCCAAGAAGTGAAATTGCAACCTACTAGTTTAGTACTCTATGAAAAAGGATGAGGGAAAGAGTTAGAACTTAAAGGCTTAAGGTTCGAGCTTAAAGGCTTAATGTTAGAGCTTAAAGGCTTAAGGTTTGAGCTAAGAGGTTGTTTGAAAAGTGGTTGGCTGTGATTTTAGGTACTTATTGATCCCCCCTTAAAATTTACCCCACCCTAACCCTCCCCTTGCAAAGGGGAGGGAACTAGATTTTCCGGTTTCCCCCCTTTGCAAGGGGGGATTAAGG
>NZ_JABXKI010000397.1 GCF_017115095.1 Nostoc sp. NMS4
TTTGAAAAGCCCCCTTTTTAAGGGGGTTGGGGGATCTCTTATGCGTAAGTCCTAATAAATTATGAATTATCTTGACTAGCTTTTGGTTCAGGGAAAGTCAACGTCCAATTATTTTTATCATTCACCTGAGAATATAAACCTTGAAGAATGAGCCGCAGAGTTTTCCGAGTTCTAATAGGCTTCTTTACTAAATAAGTTCCTGATTCAGCAAAGATATCATCAAAGTTTTGTTGATGACCAAATTGCTTTGAACAATAACTACCAGCGCCTTGGACTGTCAACACAAAAAATGGAGCTTGTTTGTATTCATTAGGAATCATAAATATTCCATATACATGGTGACGACCACGCCACGGCTGAACACTAACCTTAGTAGCGTGTACTTGGAATTTTGTAGTTTTTGATGCGATAAAAGCCTCGAAATTGCAATCAGAATCATTCACAGGCCACCACAATGCAATAATACTCAGGGAGAGCAGAAAAATTAAAATATAGGGGAGTCTGCGACGCATAAAGCCAAGAAAATTTGTTGATGCGGCTGGTAAAATTTGATGAGTAATGATAGTGCAGCTACGGCGGTCAGATATTCACCTGCAACACCTCTGCAAAACGCTTTAAAGAGCAAAGACAAAACATTTTGCAGTTGGTTAAACTTCCTGTCCAAAAATTGCAGATTGTAGATGCGTAGTTTACCGCCGTAGGCATCGCTTCCCCTGTTTTAGTAGCTCGGTTACAGTATTAAACCTAGCTGAGAAACCAGCAAGCTTTTGTGGCTGTTAACACTGATTTATGCTCAAATTTTTAGCTGTGATGAATTCTACAATTCGTTACTTTTGTTATGCTTTTTATGTGGCTCTGTTGACATCAGCAGATGTTTTGAGGAAATTAGGGCGTAGGCGTAGCCATCAAATTAAGAAAAAATTTACTTTTACTTCTAAGAGGTTATTTGAAAAGTCGTTAGCTGTGATTTTCAGCACCTCTTGATCCCCCCTAGCCCCCCTTAAAAAGGGGGGAAAACTTCTTAAAGTCCCCCAATTTATCGGGGGATTTAGGGGAATCTAAAACTTTTTACTACCAACAGCAGGACTTTTCAAACATCCTCTAAGGAATTAATGGGGTAGTCAAATACACAAATATCCGTTATATTCCCGTAAGTAACAATTGGTATAAAAGTTTATGATAAAAAATTGGACAAGTCTTAGGACAGTTGCGGGTTTCTTTAGCGCAATCGCACTTACACAGTTCGGGGCAAATACCTCGGCGATCGCTGCTGACACGGTTGTTGTGCGTTTTGGTTTATTTACAGAATCCATCTCTCTTGCTGAGTTGCAAAAGGCTGCAAAAACTGGGGAATTATCTGGGAGTTTACAGTCTTACACTAAAGGATTATCTGAAGAACAACGTCGCTTCTTCTTGGGGGCGCTGGGTATGAATATACCCATGAATGTTGTCACACTTGATAAGTTAATTAATACTCAGATTGGTACAACTATTCTCAGTGACTTTGCTACAGCCTTAGCCCGAAAGGATAAAGCTGGAGTACAAGCACTGAGAGCCGGATTGGTATTAGGTTCTAATGCACCGCAGGGTCTTTCTATACTGAGTTTTATTGCCGCTTATCCCAGTAAACGCTTAGAAATCGATTTGCCAAAGGCTTTGGCTGTTGCAGGGAATTTAAATACAGCTTTTTGGCGCACTCAGCAATTTATGTTAGCGATCGCTCCCCAACTCGACCCCATAAAAACACAGCCGAGAACACCGCAGATTGCTTTCCCTATTGATCCCAGCCAACCAGGAAGTGCCCAAGTAAAAATACTCAACTTAAGTTTGAATGACCAAAAGCGCGATCGCAAAATCCCAGTTGATATTTACTGGTCAACTGCTGCAACTCCCGACAAACCCGTTATTGTCTTTTCTCACGGCTTCGGGTCAGTCCGCACAGACTTGCGTTATCTAGCAGAACATTTAGCATCGCACGGTTATGTAGTAGCAGCTTTAGAACATCCCGGTAGTAATCAGGCAAATACTAACTTAGCATTACAAGGTAAAACCAGAATTGTAAAGCCTCAAGAGTTTTTGTATCGCCCTCAAGATATTAGTTTTGTCCTCGACGAATTAGAAAAGCTCAACCAAACAGCTAATCATCCCCTGCAAGGGAAACTTGCAACCACAAACGCGATGGTTGTTGGTTATTCTTTTGGTGGTGGTACAGCTTTAGCACTTGCTGGAGCCGAGTTGCAACTAGAACATCTCAAACAACGCTGTAAAAAGAACTTGACTATCTTGAGTTTGGGAGAAAATATGCAGTGCATCGCTCAAGAACTACCAGAAAATAGTTATCAACTACGAGATCCCAGAATAAAACAAGCGATCGCTCTCAATCCCACAACTTCTCTGATATTTGGCGAAACTGGGTTAACTAAGATACAGATTCCTACCATAGTGTTAGCAGGTTCCGCCGATAAAACCACCCCAGCTTTAACTGAACAGATTGTCGGATTTGAAAAAATTCCATCTCCAAAATGGCTAGTTGGTATAATTGGGAGTACTCATCTAAGTGTAAAAGACCCCAGCACCACATTAGATCAGATCGGACAACCAAATACACCAATTAGTGGCGGTGAAGTTGTCGGTGAAAAAGCCGCAGATGTTCGCAAGTACGTTAAAGCTATAACTTTGGCCTTTGCTTTCCAGATGACTCCAGAAGCTAAAAACTATGCCATCTTCCTAACACCAGATTATGCCCAGTTTGCTTCAACTTCTGCATTTCCATTTCGCCTAATTACACAGATTCCTCCTGATGCTATGGCAGTGGTGAAAGAATTTGTTGATAAATAAGGAATTTCCAATTAAACAAATTAGGACTTACGCAAAAACCCTCCTAAACTCTCATTTCTCCGTGAACTCTGTGTCGCGCCAGTTGCTACAAGTCGGGGAACCGCAAGGGCGCACTGGCTTCTCTGCGGTTCGTTTTCCGTTATGCGTAAGTCCTAATACATATTATGGTTAATTTGTATAGTTGAGTAAGTCCTAAAATATTTAATTTTGTGGGTAGCTTACTTAAGAGTAGGGATACGGAAAACGTCAGAAGTCGCCGCTTATTCTGACCTCCCCTACGATTTTTATTTTTAGCCAAAATAAAGCCCAAGCTAGCTATATTCGCAGCAAATACCTCACGTTGAGGATCGATTAATCGAAAATACAGTACTTTTCATTTAAGTGAAGTAACCATTCCACCAGCCCGATCAAACATCCTCCTTAAAACATCCGGGGAGGGTTGGGGAGGAGTGTAATAAGATCCCCGACTTATTTGAGAAGTCGGGGATCTGAGTCTCTCGATTTTCACAACTCATTTAGGATTGCTATACAACTTCTAAAATTGACCTTATACCAACTCTGTGTAAACTTTTTGCTTCGACAAAAGTATATTACCTTGATATTAGCCTCAAAGTTGATGTTAAATCTATACTAAATTTTTACAGTAAAAATATCTGTTTAGACATAAAATTCATAATGTATTCGTAAAAATAACAGAAGCTTAAGAGTGTAAAAAACTAGGAGCAAATGCGGAATAATGATGATACATACGTATCTTATCGGAATCGTAAATTGTTTTTGAAAAAATATGTCAACTAATTGTAGAGTGTATTAACAGCTTGTAATGCATATTACACGTATTTCAAAATTCAATATTATTCCTGTAACTAACATATTACAAAGTAGTTTCAAGATAAATGAAAACAAGTTATTTGATGCGAAATATCTTTGTATATGTATGTATTGACGTAAATTACTTTAAGTATACAAAAGAAAATTGTAGAGCATTGTTATCTGCTACAAGCCACAGATTAACCAAAAAATAAACAATTAAAGGCTTTTTTTTGTTTACTTAAATAATTAGTTTTACCTACATTCTGTATTGGAAAACTGATTTTGGATTCCGAATTAAACAATTATTCCATTTCGCTCAAGCTTATGCAACTCTATACAACTCGTGAAATTGAACAACTCCAGCAACACGAAGACCTTCCTTGCTTAATTGAAATTATTAACTGGGTGAAAAACTTTTTAGGAAAGTCTCATCCTGACTTAGGCAGACCCGGCGTAGTTTGCCCTTTTGTACCTTACTCTCTCAAATCAAACAGTATTCGTATAGCAGTTATTCACACAAAAGATTTGTATTCAGAACAGTTAGAAGAAATTGTTGGACGCTATCGAGATATATTTCTGCAAATAGATGTTAAACAGCAAGAATTAGCAATTAATAAAGCTTTTTTACTTATCTTTCCTGATATCCATATAGAAGACGCTCCGAAAGTAATAGATAGTGTTCAGCAAAAACTTAAACCTTTATTTGTTGAGTCAGGACTGATGATCGGAGAATTTCATAAGCGTAATGAAAGTCCTGGTCTGCACAACCCAAACTTTCGTCCACTTCGTAGTCCTATACCCTTGTTGGCTATCCGGTTTATGGTTGAAGCTGACCTCCCCTTTCTTCAGAATCCGACAGATCCACACTTACGTATTCGCTATCTGGAAGCTTACTTAAAGCATTTCGATCGCAAATTTACAGATGAAACAAAGTTTAAAAATGCTCATCAAGCATTGGCTTTAGCAAAAGAACAAATTAGACAAGAAAAGTTGGTAAGTTCTTGCATATAACAAATGTTTGAATTTCAACTTGGCGATTGAGCATGGGTATGGAGGATTGCGATATTATTTGTGATAGATAAAAGCAAATAATTTGGTAAATAAAATGGCGAAAGAAATAGAGCGGAAATATTTAGTGATCGGAGATAGCTGGAGAGAATTAGCTGAAGGTAATATCTATCGTCAAGGATACATTTCTACACAAAATCAAGCGACTGTACGCATACGTATAGTAGGAGAAAAAAGTTATTTGACTATTAAAAGCCCCAGTATTAAATATTCGAGATTAGAGTTTGAGTATCCTATTCCTGTGAAAGATGCTCAAGAAATACTTGAAACATTATGCGAACGTCCATTTATAGAAAAAACCAGATATAAAATAGAGTCAGGTGGCTTGATTTGGGAAATAGATGAATTTGATGGTGTTAATAAAGGACTAATATTAGCAGAAGTTGAACTCAGTGATGAAGATCAGCAAATTGAACTACCAACCTGGATTGGAGAAGAAGTTTCTGATGACTCCAGATATTTCAACAGCAATTTAGTAAAACACCCTTTTTCACAATGGTAAGCAATATCTGTAGCGATCGCTATATTTCTAATATCGAATGGTGTAGTAAATTCCGGTTCGGCTGTACCAATGACAGCATTCAATAAAGTTTCATTACCGATGCGATTCCCTAAGTTTTTACTACCAAGAAATCCAGGCGCATTTACATAGATAACTGGGATATTAACTTGTTGTGTTGCAAGTTGGCAAACACTATCAATATCATCACCAATCAAAGCAGACAGACAAGTAGCATAAACAAAAATAGCGGCAGGATGATAGCGTTGAGCAACATCCACAATCGCTTTGTACAGTTTCTTTTCTCCACCAAAAACGATATTACCTTCACTAAAGTCAGTAGTAAAAGCAGTTTGGTATAATTGTGAGCCTGATGATAGGCTGCCATGAGTTGCCCAAGGATTGTGAGTACAAGAAACAGCACCATGTACTAAATGAACAGCATCAGTAATAGCTCCGACAGAAACCATCGCTCCATCAAAAGGGCAATTTCCTTGGGTTGCACCTGGTTGTGGTGGTTTTGTGCAAGTGAGTTTTTTCTGACCAGTAAATTTTTTCTGGTTAGATTTGCAAGGTGTTTCACTAAGTAGTTCGTTAATTGTTACTTGAGTGTTTTTCATGCTTTTCCTCGTGCTAAAAATAAATACAAAACAGCCAAAAATGAGGAGTTAAGAGTATTATTTTCTCTCTATCTCCTATTTTTTTACTTACCAATTTTGCTGCCTAGTCTCCACTCGTCTTTATATATGTTGGTAGACAAAGTTTGTTGAGACTGATTTCTGAGAAATTACAAAAAACAGCAATTGATGCACTAGCATTTCAGATAAAACAAGCAACTCCTCTGATGCATCCTGTATTTTTAGAAAGGCTTGTTATCGCAGCCCTCGCATGAGTTAAATCTTCGCCTGTAGCCCCTCACCGCAAAGAGATGTAACTCACTCAGACGATAAACACTATAATTCTTTGGCTAGTGTTAGCTTATCTAAATATTAGTATAGCTAATACTATGTGAAATCAAGTATTGTTTTGAGATTTTTAGAATATAAATTATTAGATAATTAAACACGATAATTTACACACATATTTTCTATGTACCTTATGTTCTATTTTATTATCTAAGCAAGAAATTTATTTTTTACTAATAGTATTCCAGATTTAACTAAAATAACAATTTATCCAGGTAATTGTAGCCTTATTTTTTTTAATACTCTAAATCTATCGATAAATATAACTATATTAAAAAATTTTCTTGAAATTTGAAAAGTATACACTATTTGAACTATGAGCTTTAGCCGCAGCCCTAGTTCGATTCACGGTGGCGATCGCTTTGCAGATCCGAGAGATTTTACCAACAGCCCCCTCTGCCAAACATTTCCTGATTTCCTGTTCCATATTTATCATTTATATGCAATTCTTAATATTATAGCTGTTAACTCCGGTAAGTCGATTGATGTATAGTATTTTGTATCCTAGCTTTTGCAAAGCAATGCTCATAGCTCTGCAATACTCTAGGCTAATCAGTGCCAAAAGGCTATATAAATATCACAACCTTATTAAGCATCCCAACAAAAAGTAGAGCAAACCGTATGACGAAATATGTAAATCTTGGCAAAACTGGACTCAAAGTATCCCGGATTACACTAGGCACGATGACTTATGGTTCACGTAAATTGCGCGAATGGGTATTAGAAGAAGAAGAAAGTCGTCCATTTATCAAACTGGCTTTGGAATTGGGGATTAATTTCTTTGATACCGCCGATGTCTATTCCTTGGGTGCTAGTGAAGAAATTGTCGGGCGAGCGCTGAAAGACTTTGCCAAACGAGATCAAGTTGTGATTGCGACTAAAGTACATGGCAAAGTCGGCGATGGACCCAATGATCGAGGACTATCTCGCAAACATATTTTTGACAGCATTGATACTTCTTTGCGGCGGCTACAAACTGATTATGTAGACTTGTACCAAATTCATCGTTGGGACTATGAAACACCAATTGAAGAAACCCTAGAAGCACTGCATGATATTGTCAAAGCAGGTAAAGTCCGTTACTTAGGAATTTCTAGTGTTTACGCATGGCAGTTTGCTAAAGCTCTTTATACAGCAGACATTCACGGCTGGACTCGTTTTGTATCAATTCAAAATCACTACAACCTAGTTTATCGGGAAGAAGAACGAGAAGTAATACCCTTAGCCCTAGATCAAGGGATTGGTATTATTCCTTGGAGTCCCTTGGCGCGGGGCTTTTTAGCAGGGAATCGCAGTAAGTCAGACCATGGCCAAACACTGCGGGCAAAAACTGACGAATTTGCTCACAATCTCTACTATCAAGATTCAGATTTTAAAGTAGTTGATCGCGTAGTTGAATTAGCCGCAAAACGGGGTGTGAAACCCACACAAATTGCCCTAGCTTGGCTATTGCATCAACCAGGTGTGACATCTCCCATAATTGGCGCTAGTAAGATAGAACATCTTAAAGAGGCTGTGGAGGCAGTGGATTTAGAGCTTTCTGATGAAGAGCGCAAATTTTTAGAAGAACCTTACACACCCCATCCTATACTAGGGCATCAGCACCCATCTGGAAATCGCCCATAGAGTAATCTTGCACCAGGCGACTGGAAGTCACGGCTACACAGGCAAAACCCGCCTACGCGGGTTAAAAGCCTTGATATTACCTCTTTTTGCCTAAAGTTCGCCACCACGTAAACTTTGTGGGGAATTCTGCGAAAGAGGTTAAAACCCTGCTGCTTATGTTTCATTCAATCTTGCATTATCCTGCCTTACCCTATTCAAAATTCTAAGTTGTTGAGTTGGATCTTTGTCAGTACCTCCCATTTTGCCATGATGCCAACCCATGTTACGGGTGTAACTACCCAGTAAGTTTTGGGTAATTAACTGTTCTGTATCAATCTCATCATCCAGTTCGGCATAAGGCGACACATAAAGCGCATCAACAGGGCAATACAACTCGCACAAAAAACAAGTCTGACAATCTGATTTACGAGCAATTACAGCTATTCCATCGTCTCCAGAATCAAAGACATCGCGCGGACAAACTTTTACGCAGATATCACAGCCGATACAGCGATCGCTATCAACAATTTCAATCATTACGCTACCTCTTGCAACTGATTTTCTGCGGCGACAACCACAACATCATCGATACCACTGGTAAATATTCTTCTTGTTTGTTGCACGTCAGTTTTTGTAAAATCCGTGCGTCGGTGCATTGTCATTGACATCCTCACCGGACTGAAGCCACGGTGATTCTGGAGTAATAAGTAATAAGTAATAAGTAATAAGTAATAAGTTAATATTCTTACTCATTACTCATTACTTATTACTTATTACTTTAAAGCCGTGCTAGAAGCACGGGGCTTTAAACCCATTTTTTCGGTAAAAAATATATGACCAGAGTAGAAGGTGAAAATACACGTTTACGTCATTATCTGGCACGCCTACAGACGCTCCTAACGTCGCTATCGCAAAACATTATGCTATTCCAAGTCAGTAGATATGCTTAAATACTCAATTCGCTTGTTACTCCATTACTTAAAGTATAGAGAAATACCTGTATTTAGTTAATTCATCCCGCATTTATGCAACGCCAAAAATTGTACCTAATTTTCCTTTTGGATTGGCGTTCAGACCTTTTTAGATTTTAAATTTTGGATTGGAAATCTAAAATCTAAAATCTAAAATTCAGTGACGATCGCTTATAAGTTATTGCAGCAGTAAAAATGTATGAAATACTTAGCCTCGGTGAGGGGATGGGAAATTGTTCTGGGGTGGATCGGGGTGGGTGCGATCGCTGTTCTAGCAATCTGCTGATGGTAGAATAAGTCTAAAATTAAGAACATTCATAATGTTACATGAATTTCTTTTAGCAGAACGTGACGAAATTCTCGCCTTATGTTCAAAAAAGATCACGGGTCTTGGTGATTCCATGAGTTCGAGCGACGAAATGGAAAGAGGATTACCTGTGTTCTACGATGAACTCATTGAGGTATTACGTGCTGATGCTGATATAGATGAATCTAGGGAACCAGATAACAATTCTATAGAAAGTCTTCACAAAGCCTCCGCAGAGCGCCGGGGGAAAGAGTCGTTAAAACTTGGCTACAGCATTTCTCAGGTTGTTCATGGCTACGGCGCTCTTTGTCAAGCTATCACTCAGTATATTCAGGATAATAGTAGTGAAACAGCATCCCCTCGTGAATTCAATCGATTAAATTTCTGCCTCGATATCGCTATCGCTGAAGCGGTTACAGAGTTTAATCGAGGTCAGCGCGAGAATGCAGAGCGGAATGAGGTTCTACGTCTTGGATTTCTAGCACATGAGTTGCGAAATGCGTTGACCTCCGCTACTTTAGCTTCCCAACTTATAATCACAGGGAAAGTCGGAACCAATGGAAGTACATCTCGTATTCTTGAAAATGCCCATAGGCGGATGAGAGACATTATTGATCGTTCACTTGTTGAGGTGCGACTGCGGAACGAACCAACCGGACAATATCAGAGATGTCGAGTTATTCACCTAGTCAGTGAAGTTGAGGCTACTGCATGGTTTGAAGCAAGTGGGAAATCAATTGAGGTGCGTGTAGAGGTAGCGCCGGAATTGGAGGTTTTAATAGATCGTCACCTAATAATATCTGCCTTATCAAATCTGGTTCAAAATGCCATTAAGTTCACCAAGCAGGGTGGGATTGTATGGATACGCGGTAAGGCTGTAGGTGGGCGTGTTTTGCTTGAAATAGAGGATCAATGTGGAGGACTCCCGCCTGGTGAGGCGGAAGAACTTTTTAAGGCTTTTTCTCAGATGGGAACAGATAAATCAGGATTGGGGATTGGGCTGACAATCTCACGACGCGCCGTATCGTTAAACAAAGGTATACTCTCAGTTCGGGATATCCCCCATCAAGGATGTGTCTTCTCAATTGATTTACCCAAAGCCTCCTCCCCTCTCCCCACTACATAATCCTCTAGCTCCATCTTCGCTGCGCTCACTTATGTAAACTCCAACTATTTTTCTAGTCTTTTTATCCAAAGCTAAAAATAAATAATTTTAGTTACTAAATCTCTATTATCACTACATATTTACCACTACCAAAATGTTTAGACTTGCTAAAAATAAACTATAGCGGTTCTCGCTTGGGTGCAGTACAGTTTTGACCTCTCTCCAAACCTCTCTCCTAAAAGGAGAGAGGCTTTGAATCTTACTCCCCTTCCCTTGAAGGGAAGGGGCTGGGGGTTAGGTCTGTATTCCATGCAATTGGGAACCGCTATATATGTTAGTATTTCCAAAGCATAACGGGAACGAAGGTTAGGACTCAACTATTTAACAACGCTATAGATATTATTAGTTATGAGTTTCCTGCTCAACCAAAATATCCACTCTATCTTGCATTTATAGATCGTATATCTCCAGACAAGGAGCGATATCATCATTAAATGCTGCTATCAGATAGAAAAGACTGCACGTAGCTACTCAATTTAATTGTTGCAGTGATTATTATTTATTTTTTTCAGCCCAGAGCGAAGATATTTAGCTAGGAAGTTCTTTTCGAGAATATAACTAGTTGTATAGTTTTCAGGGATGAGATGTAGTACTTGTGCAATTAAATCGTTGAAGTCTGATGGTTGTTCACAGGATACATATTGACCAAGCCAGATAAGGGCTATAACTTGTCCTTTTTCTTCTGAAGAAAAATCGTCTACATATTTATGTAGTACTCTGACTGATGTTCTTCCTGTCATTTCAAAATCTTCTAAATAATTAGACAATTTGTCTAGAAAAGTTTCTGGTATATTTACTTTCCCAAACAGTACATCTGATGAATTTGGGCAATAGATTAATTCAGCAAGCTCAATGATTTTATATACTTTATTAATTAATAAAAAATTCATATTTATCTTCAAGCTAAAATCATAGTGAATAAGGAAAAATATTGATCAGCTCTTAGAGGTTGTTTGAAAAGTGATATGTTGTGATTTTAATTGAATTATTACCCCCCTTATAAAGGGGGGAAACAAGAAAAATTCGGTTCCCTCCCCAATATATCG
>NZ_JABXKI010000343.1 GCF_017115095.1 Nostoc sp. NMS4
AGATGAGGGAGCAATCAATTCAAAATTCAAAATTCAAAATTCAAAATTCAAAATTAAAGAACTTCTGCCCAATGCCCTTATAGTCCGTCAATAAATAATTGATGGATAAATTAAATTTCCTGTAGAGACGGCGATTTATCGCGTCTCTAGCCTTTAGTTATGAGATGAGCGAAATAGGTGATTATGTTCGGGATGATATAAACGCGATCGCCCTTTTGTTGTCGAGAGTGCTGGACTGATTATATAAAGTGTAGTGCGAATTAGTTTTTCTTTCTGAGTACATTCCACCATTTGATTTAGAGGGACAACCTTAATTTTTTCATCGGGCCAGCCGATGCGAAAGCAAATCGCAATTAGGGTTTCGGCTGGATAGTGTTCGAGTAGTTTAGCTTGGGCATTTTCGACGTGACGCGCACTTAAATACAAGCAGAGACTAGCCTGATGTGCTGCAAGAGTGGCTAATTCTTCGGCGGCGGGGACTTCTGTACGTCCACTGATGCGCGTCAAAATAATTGTTTGGACTAAACCAGGGACAGTCAGTTCTAATTTGAGTTTGGCAGCAGCAGCTTGAAAGGCGCTGATACCAGGTATGACTTCAAAAGGAATATTTGCCTCTGCGAGGAGGTGCATTTGCTCGTGGATGGCGCTGTAGAGACTAGGATCGCCAGAATGGAGACGGACTAGAGATTTGTGCTGCGATCGCACCCTATCGATCATAATCGCCAAAATTTCTTCTAAAGTCTGATTCGCAGTTCTAATTATCTCCGCATCTTTTCGGCAAAGTTCTAAAATTTGTTCGGGTACTAAAGAATCAGCAAATAAAATTACATCAGCAACAGCTAGTAGTTTCTGCGCCTTCACCGTCAATAAATCAGGATCTCCAGGCCCTGCTCCGACAATATACACAGATGGTTCTACAGCATATAGTGTTTTTTTATAGCTGAGGCTTTCTGTATATTCACTCTTAGAAGAACACACGGCAATCCCTCAAAAAAATTTTTTGGCATTTTCTCAGTATCTTTCCGGATTCACCCTCTTTCCCTAGTAGAGAGTAATGGTAGATGCACCCTGGTTAAGCCCTAGAAAATATTCTGGGGCATTTTTTATTTTTTAGTCATTTGTCATTTGTCATTGGCCAAACAGGGCATGGGGCTGAGGTGCAGAGGGAGAATAATAACTCCTAACTCCTAACTCCTAACTCCTAACTCTCCTCATCCCCTCATTTCCCCATTCCCCTTGGGAGTAGGCACTACATCGGGTAAAGGGCGTTTAAGTAAGTAAAGCCAAGCTAATCCAACTAATCCTAATAAAATTCCTAGAATACTGACTACTTGCGCCATTCGTAATGGCCCCAGCATCAAGCTATCAGTGCGAAAGCCTTCAATCCATAAGCGTCCTAAACTGTAGGCTGGCCAGTAAATTAGAAATAGTGTGCCTACCTTCAGGCGTGGCTTACCGGATAAAGACCGGAAAAACAACGTTATTAGTAGCGTAAACACCATTAAATCCCACAGAGATTCGTAGAGAAAGGTGGGATGAAAGTAATCGAAACTAACATAGTCTAGAGGACGATGGTCTGTTGGAATATAAAGCTTCCAGGGTAAATCAGTAGGATCGCCAAAAGCTTCAGAATTAAAGAAATTGCCCCAACGTCCGATCGCTTGCCCTAAAATCAGCGAAGGCGCGACTAAATCTGCTAGTTGCCAGAAAGAAACTTGCTTGATTTTAGCAAAGATTAACGCAGCCACAACGCCACCAAGAATCGCTCCATGAATGGCAATACCTCCTTCCCAGATCGCAAAAATTTTCCCTGGAGTTGGGGCATATTTTGACCACTCAAAGAAAACGTAATATAGTCGTGCGCCAGGAATTGCCCCAATCAACAACCAAAAGAACAAATCGCCTAGCAACTCAGGATTAACGTTACGGCGCTTTGCCAATTCTTGGGAAAGGATAACGCCAATTAACACTGCTGTGGCAATTAACAAGCCGTACCAACGAATACTTAGTGGCCCTATTTTCACCAGAATCGGTCCTGGAGAAGTAAATTGAAACGCCAAGGGCAAAGTGGGAAAATCCAGCGCCATGAAAAATTACCTAGAAAAGTTAGTTAACTACCCGCGCACTTTGCTAAGTACGGAGTTTATTGCATCTTGAATACTGGAACTATACTTGAATCTTCCACAACGAATTGTGGGGACGTAGGTAAAAATCCAGTATTCATATTTAGGAGTCTAGTTCCTAACGCCTAGTTGAGCATAACTTGGGCCACTAAAACAATTGAGTTTACCATCCTTACCGAGAACGCAAGATGGTAGATTTGAGTAAGTTACACAAAACGGTTTCGATATAATCACCTAAACAACTTTGATATATTTAAAATTGTGATTGCTATTTATCCTGGTAGCTTCGACCCCATCACCTTGGGACACCTCGATCTCATCCAACGCGGTAGTCGGCTGTTTGAGCGGGTGATTGTCGCTGTACTGCGGAACCCTAACAAAATGCCACTTTTTAGTGTGGAGCAACGGCTAGATCAGATCCGTCTTTCTACACAACATCTACCTAATGTAGAAGTAGACAGCTTTGATGGTCTTACTGTCAACTATGCTCAAATGCAACAAGCACAAGTTTTGATCCGGGGTTTACGAGCTGTGTCAGATTTTGAAGTGGAACTGCAAATGGCTCACACCAATAAAACTCTTTCTACCCAAATAGAAACAGTTTTTCTCGCAACCTCAAATGAATATAGTTTTTTAAGTAGTAGTGTGGTAAAAGAGATTGCAAGGTTTGGTGGCTCTATCGATCATCTCGTTCCCCCACACATTGCCCTAGATATATACCAATGCTACAATCAGAAATCTCCAATGTTGAACCCAATCTCAACGGAAGCAATGCCCCCTCTCAAGAATATGTCGGTGGAGAGGGAAGCATAGATATTCAGCAGGAACTCAACCGTCTAGAGGAAATGGTTCTCTCTAGTCTCAGGATTCCTCTGACGGGACGCACACTCATAGATGAAGAAAAGCTGCTGGATCAGCTTGATTATATTCGGCTGGCTTTACCATCACTTTTTCAAGAAGCAGCAGCAGTTCTCGACCAAAAGGACGAAATTCTGTTGGAAGCGGAAGAGTATGGACAGCAGGTAGTTGAGGCTGCACAAGCAAAAAGAGCGCAAATTTTAGCTGAAAGCGATATTATCCACCAGGCGGAACAAGAAGCTGAACAATTGCGGCGACAAGTGCAACAAGAGTGTGAGGGAATAATGCAAGAAACCCTCGCCGAGATTGACCGTAAGCGGTATGCTTGTCAGCAAGAGTTAGAGCAAATGAGGCAAACTGCGATCGCTCAGGCTCAAGACATTGAAGATGGTGCTGATGCTTATGCTGATGGCATTTTGGGCAATATCGAGCAGGATCTCAAAGATATGTTGCGAATTATCACCAACGGACGACAACAATTGCAAATTGATAACCTCACTCAGCGCAATTCACCTCCAGGGAAGAAAAAATAGAGGTTCTAACGATAGATGGGAAAAATTCTAGGTTGGGTTTCGCTGTTGCTTAACCCAACAATTTTCATGAAGGAATAATTTTAGGGAATCTACCTAGTACCGCAAGGCGTAATTCGTAATTCGTAATTACCTGTTCACAAGGGTTTCAGATATTTCAAATGGTTGGTTTATTTCCGCCGTGCTGTACTAGTAATAAATTTAAAATTTTAGCTTGTAATTAAGCAGGATTTTTAATAAATGCTTACTTTCGCTCAAGTGAACTTTGGATTAAATATAGCTGGTTTAATTGGAATTATTTATTTGCTTTGGGCAATTATTTACTTGATTTTAACAGTAGCTTGGTTATCTCAACGTGGAACCAGGCTTAGAGGTTGGGCTTTATCCCTTTACATTATCCAACTTATATTTACGCCAATTATAATGTTGTTAAGTGGAGCAATCTTGTATTATCAAGGTTGGCGTTTAGATCCAGTTCTTCAATTTGAGCAATTTTTATTGTTGCTATTAATTCTTTACCTGAGTATTAAAGATATTGTAATTAATGCAGTTTATAGAGATAGATAATTTTAGTATTTGCGATCAAACAGATCCCCGACTTCTTTGAGAAGTCGGGATCTAGAGCTTGCAATTCTCCCAAAAAATTCATCAAAACCGCAATTCAACAACTCATTATAGGGTGTAAGTAAAATCATTTACTAGCATACCGGGAACTAAACTACCTCCAAGTTGACGACTTTCATAAGTTCCTACTTCAGGAATGAATTCTTGAAAAGTAGTCAATTCTACAAGATTGTCTCCCCAGAAGCGATAGAGACTTTCATCAAAACGTAAGTTTTCAATGGGTGCGATAATTTCTCCATTTTCTACCCAAAAACAAGCATAACGAGTCATACCTGTGATTCTACCAGTGTGGCGATCGCTCCAATTCAAGTAATGTAAATTCGATACATATAACCCTGTATCTAAACTCGGAAGAATCTGCTCAAATCCTAAATTTCCCGGACTCACTTCTGGCGCTCGTAAAGTCTCTGAACCATTAGCACCATTGGCAATTTTTTGATATTCTTTAGCGGTTCGAGAATTCACCAAAGTATTTACCAAATATCCTTTTTCTATTACAGGTAATTCCAGTGCTGCCATTTCTCCCAATTCATTAAATCGTGGCACTAATCCCCTCTGGAAGTTTTCTTTCAAACTAAATTTTAGAGAAAGTTGTTTTTCTTGACGCGATAAAGCAGCTAAAGCACTATTTCCTTGTTGGATATCAGCCTCGCTCACTGCTCCCCAAGAAAGCATCAATAATAAATCTGCAACAGCAGCAGGAGCAAAATAAGTTTTATACTGTCCTCGTGGTAATTCTTTAACTGGACGAGCCAGCAATTCTAGTTGCTTTTTGGCTTCGCTAATTTTGGCGATATATGCAGATTTATCCCAATCACTCCCGGCAAATGTGCCTTTAACTGCTTGTTCAGATGGGGAAAATAGAGAATAATCTAATGTAAAAGAATCAGTAGCAAACCAGTGTTTTTGAGCGCTAGAATCACCATAAGCTTTAATTACCACTCCCCCTGCATATATCCCTGTAAAATCCAATTCCGCGACTAGTTCTAATACAGTTGGTACTACTGCTTCCGTCGCCAATAAATTACCAGAATGTATTTCTCGACTGATATTATTTCCTGATGGCAAAACTAGATATGGATCGATGGGTAGTAAAATAAGTTCGTCACGTAGTTCTTGCAAAGCATTATATGCTAACTGCCAGTCTACCTCCCAATTTCCAGTAAAGGGAAACCGCCGAACACTATTGCGTTGCTGTTTCATCAAAGTCAGTTCTATCCAACCATCAGCAACACAACCAGTTTGCCGCACTTTCGCATGATTAAAACGAGTAAATTGACTTATCTCACTGCTAAGTCTCACAGTGAATTGTTCATCTTCTGCTTTTTTAATCAGCAGACTTTCAATAAGTCGATTAAAGCTGACTTCTAACGCAGATAATTCCTCAATTTTCATAGATATTAAATATTAATAGACCATTAAAGAGGAGGGATTTGAATCTAAATCCCCATGCAATTACGAATTACGAATTACGTTAGCGTAGCGGTAGCGAGTCCGCGAGCGTCATTACGAATTATTTAACTTCCTCCACCAAAAACTTCAACATTAGCAAATACACAGACAGGTGAACCGTGTCCTACCCAAATGGCCTGATTTGGTTCTCCTTTACCACAATCAGGAGTACCATACATTTGCCAGTTTGTGGCATCTCCTACTTTAATTAAACTATGCCAAAACTCTGGTGTTGTGGCGCGGTAGTTGGGATTACGGAGAGTTTTGGTAAGTTTACCATTTTCAATTAATTTAGCGTACTCACAACCAAATTGGAATTTGTAGCGGCGATCGTCAATTGACCAAGAACGGTTAGATTCCATGTAAACACCGTGTTCTATCCCGCCAATAATGTCTTCAAGAGTCCCGTTTAAAGGCTCTAAATTCAAGTTACCCATGCGATCGATCGCAGGTCGATTCCATGAGGAAGCACGGGCACAGGCAACTCCTGCTACTCCTGCTCTAGCTTGACTTTCTAGACTACCTAAACCCCGTTGGAGTACTCCTTCTTTAACCAAATACTCCCGTGTTGCTACAGCACCCGTATCATCAAAGCCATAACTGGCAAATTCACCATGTACGGTGGGATCAAAGGTAATATTCATCAACGGCGAACCATAAGCTAGGTTGCCAAAATCACTTTTATTAACAAAGCTGCCCCCAGCATAGTTACGCTCATCTCCCAAAATTCGGTCAATTTCTAGGGGATGCCCGACACTTTCATGGATTTGCAGCATCATTTGATCTGGGGCTAAAACTAAATTGGTACGAGTGCTTGGGCATTCTTCTGCTGTTAAGAGTTCTACTGCTTGTTCGCCAATTTGCCGCACCCGATGCCATAAGTTTTCTTGTTTTAGTAGTTCGAGTCCGCCTTGATAACAGTTTGCTTGCGAGCCGTTGTTGGTGCGCTGCTGTACAACCACTCCATCTTGGGCAGTGGCTCCGTAATGAGTAGCTATAGATAGAATTTTTTGATAAACTTCTGAGCCATTACTGCTAATAAACCAAGATTCTCGCTCGATTGTGCTGGCACTAGCTATGGTTTGCACAATTTTGTCGTCAACTTTGAGCGTTTGGCAAATACGAACCAGTAAATCGTTGATTTCACCCGGACTCAGAGCATCCAATGGCTCAAGAAATGGGGATTTATATTCACCAACGACTTTAGGGCGTTCACTTTCACGGAAGGGATGTATCCACCATTCACTGGCTGCTAGTGCCTGTTTATAGGCTGTTTGAGCGGCGGTTTGCAGGGAAGAAAGTTCTAGAGAGTTAGTAGCTGCATAACCCAGACAGCCATTGACCAAAACTTCCAGCATGGCTCCGACAGTGAAGGATTTGCTGTTTAGTTGGGGTAAGGCATCACGGACTGAGCGGGTAGTAGAAGTCTCCTTGACGGCTCTAATACCAATCCAATCAGCAGGAATATCGAAACTAGCGATCGCTTTCTTGAGTTCAGACCACATAATTTAAAGAATTGGGCATTGGGCATTGGGCATTGGGCATTGGGAATTGGGAATTGGGAATTGGGCATGGGGCAGAAGTTCTTTAATTTTGAATTTTGAATTTTGAATTGATTACTCCCTCATCCCCTCTAATTCCGGTGCCAGCGTGTACCATCACGGCTATCAATTAGCGTAATACCTTCTGATTGAAGTTCGTCACGAATGCGATCGCTTTCGGCAAAATTTTTGGCTTTACGTGCTTCTTGCCTTTGCTGAATTTTCGCCTCAATTTCCCCATCGCTTAAACCATTACTCGTGTGAGTTTCGGCTTCTATCTCGGCTTCTAAACCCAAAACTCCAGCTAATGTGACAAGAGTTTGCCATTGACGCTGTAACTCATCAGGGGAAGTTTCGGTTTTCCCTTCATGTACAAGAATATGCCCCTGACGACGGAGTTCTTTGGCTAATTCAAACAATACTGTTAATCCACCAGGAAAATTAAAGTCGTTATTTACGGTTTCTTGGAAACGTTCAATAGTTTCAGGAAGTAGTGAGGCAGTCTCCACTCCCCAGCCTAGTTTTTTGCCGTATTGGTAGCCGAAGAGTAAACCTTCTTTAATGGTGTGCCAGCCATTAGTTGCTGCGGCGATCGCTTCATCGGTAAAATCTATGGGTGTTCGATATTGAGCGGTTAACACAAACAACCGCACTGCCATCGGGTCAACTCCTCGATCCAGTAATTCTCTAATAGTGGTAAAGTTGCCCAAAGATTTGGACATTTTTTGACCATCTACTGTCACCATGCCGTTATGCAGCCAGTAACGCGCTAGGGGTTTTCCTGTCACCGCCTCAGATTGGGCAATTTCGTTTTCGTGATGAGGAAAAATTAAGTCAGTACCACCAGCATGAATATCTATGGTATCACCCAAGCGATCGCGCACCATTGCCGAGCATTCTATATGCCATCCCGGACGACCTGCGCCCCAAGGAGATTCCCAAGCTGGTTCTCCCGGTTTTGCTGCCTTCCACAAAGCAAAATCAAAGGGGTCTTTCTTTTTCTGGTACTCTGGATCTTCTACATTGACACGTTGGCGTAGCCCGCCGTAGGCATCGCTTTTCCCAACTTGCAAATCTTCTAATTTCTGTCCCGAAAGTTTACCATACTCAGAAAACTGCCGCACTGCATAATACACGTCGCCGTCAGCAGGGTAGGCAAAACCCTTATTTTCCAACTCATGAATTAACCGTTGAATGCCATTCATCGTATGGGTAGCGCGGGGATATTCATCGGCTTCTTTGATTCCCAGCCGCGCCATATCCTCAAAATATGCTTTGATAAAGCGATCGGCTACAGCTTCCATTGATGAATGTTCAAGACAGGCTCGATTCAGAATCTTGTCATCAATATCGGTAAAATTTTGGATATATCGGACTTCATAACCGATAAACTGGAGGTATCGGCGGATTACATCCCAAACGATGCAAGCTCTAGCATGACCCAAATGGCAGTAGTCGTATACCGTCACGCCGCAGTAATACATCTTAACCTTGCCTGGTTCGACTGTTTCAAACGGTTCTTGACGACGGGTGAGCGTATTGTAAAGTGTTAGGGTCATATATCAATTCAAAATTCAAAATTCAAAATGGAAAACCCCGTATTGGTAGGCATTCTGGCTGCTGACTGGATGAAAGTCAAAGGTAGAACAGCTTAACAGATGTAATCCTGAATAGGGAGATAAGCAATAATAGGGTAAAGCAGCTGGGATGACAGTCCAGCATCCCTATGCTAGTACGTCACGGCGGAAATCAACATACTATTGGACAAAATCTCGAAAGCCCATAAATCAAGGGTTTTTGAATTTTGAATTTTGAATTTTGAATTCCGCGTAGCGGCGCTAGTGTTTTCTGGACTATCTGCGCTACATTACTATTTTTTGATTATTTGATAACAGCGCTATGCAATCAGCAGTTACACCCGAATCTTCGGCAATGGATACGCCCAAACAAGGAATGCCAGTAACAATTATTACGGGTTTCCTCGGTAGTGGCAAGACGACTTTACTTAATCATATCCTCAACAACCAGCAGGGTTTGAAAACCGCCGTTCTCGTGAATGAATTTGGCGAAATTGGCATCGACAACGAGCTAATTGTTTCCACTGGTGAGAATATGGTGGAGCTAAGTAATGGTTGTATTTGCTGCACTATTAATAATGATTTGGTAGATGCAGTTTACAAAGTTTTAGAACGCCAAGAAAATCTAGATTATCTAGTAGTGGAAACAACTGGATTGGCAGATCCGCTACCAGTAGCTTTAACGTTTCTGGGTACAGAATTACGGGATTTAACCCGTTTGGATTCGATTATTACTGTGGTAGATGCGGCGAATTACAGCCTAGATTTATTTAACTCTGAGGCAGCATACAGCCAGATTGCTTATGGTGATGTAATTGTACTGAATAAGGCTGATTTAGTTGATGAAGCCACTTTGAAGGAGTTAGAAAGAAAAATTAACGAAGTTAAGGAAGGAGCAAGAATTATTCGCGCTACGCGATCGCAAGTGCCAATTCCTTTAATTCTCAGTGTTGGTCTGTTTGAGTCTGATAAATATTTTGACACAGTGGTGGATGAACACGATCATCACGATCATGATGACCATGATCACTCAACCTGCGGTCACGATCATCACGACCATGACCACGATCACCACGATCATCGCCATCATTCTGACCATTTAGAAAATGATGGTTTTACTTCCATATCTTTCCAAAGTGACAAGCCTTTTTCTATTAAGAAGTTTCAGTATTTCTTAGATAACCAGCTACCCTCAAATATCTTCCGAGCCAAGGGGATTATGTGGTTTGATGAAAGTCCAAAGCGTCATATTTTCCACCTTTGCGGTAAACGCTTCACTTTGGA
The DNA here is from genome assembly GCF_017115095.1 of Nostoc sp. NMS4. Classification (GTDB taxonomy): domain Bacteria; phylum Cyanobacteriota; class Cyanobacteriia; order Cyanobacteriales; family Nostocaceae; genus Nostoc. Next base: position 9,990 of record NZ_JABXKI010000343.1, read on the forward strand.
TGATGATGAATGGCAAGGTAAATTGAAAAATCAACTAGTGCTGATTGGTCAAAATTTAGATCGTGAGGCTTTAATTAGTCAACTCGAAAACTGTATTTGTCTACCTTCAACCTCTCGCGGTAAAGGTTTTGGCAAATAAAAGTTAGGAGAGACGCGATTAATTGCATCTGTACAAGAGTTAAGAGTTTAATACTTGTACTCGTTCCCAGGTTCCACCTGGGAATGCATTCTTAATGGCTCCGCCATCGATTTTGAGCAATGAAAATGAGAGAATAGCGACGGCGAATAGCCCGTCGTAGACATCGCATTTCTCACTCCCCTGCATTACCAGTTTGTTCACTTCTCAATTGCTGTACCTGATCCACGGATAACCCCGTCACTTTCGCCACTATTTCCACCGAGATTCCCTCTTGGAGCAAATTTATCGCTACACGCCGCGCTTCTTCAGCACGACCTTCAGCACGACCTTCAGCACGACCTTCAGCTAAACCTTCAGCAAGGATAGCTTGATAAGTTACTGACTCCTGCATAAGTTCCCTCCGCAGCAATTGTTGAATTATCTCTTTCTCTAATACTAGCCCAGCCAGAATGAACGCTGAGGCTGCAATATTATTCTGGATACGTTGATCAGTAATTTCTGAAATTTCCTGAGCAACTTGTTGTAACGTAGCAGTGCGGTCATTTGTCTGACTTAACACCGCAAATGGTAATAATCCTGGATGCTGCAAAAATACACTTGTTGGTTGCTCCCAAAGACGAATTACCTCGAACCGATGAGAGGTTTCTTCCAAAGTGAATGTAGTTTGCTGTACAAGTTCTGAATTTGTCTGTTGTAGATAAATCACTACCTGACGCATTCGCTTATTCTTAAAGCGACGATACCCTCGCAACCGATAATCAATCATCCGAAAGGGAATATCAGCTTTCGGTTGGGTTTGGAATTCTAAATGCAGCACAAGCTCATCCGATTGGAGCAATATCAGCGCATCGGCGCGAATTGGTTCCAGGGAAAGCTCAGAAGGGCTTAATTCTGTGAGGGTGATAGATTCTCCTAACAGCCATGTGGCAAAGTCACTGGAGAAAGTTTCAGCAAGGAACTTACAAACATTATCGAACATTAAGAAATTTTATCAGGTGGTAAGCGCTCATTGTTTCTATATTTAGTTGGGTGGAGGCTTTGCGTAACCCAACATCCTGATATATGTTGGGTTACGCAAAGCCTC
>NZ_JABXKI010000109.1 GCF_017115095.1 Nostoc sp. NMS4
GCAGGGTTAGGGATTGATATATTGTGCAACTTACTTTTCACGTTATCTAGAAAAGAATATGGCAAATCTACCTATTTTGTGGAATAGTTGGGGTAGATTGGTAAGTTGAACTGGATCTCAGTTGACTAACCATATTCTTCAAGGAAGAATATAAATAATGGTTGACTTCCCGTCTTTCAACTCCCAGCATTTCAGGAATTTTTACTGCTCTTATGGGAGTGCCGCGTTTTAAAATTTCAACAATTTTAGATTCCAGACTATCCATATTAGCCCCGAATTATTCTTGCAACTCAGATGTAACTAAATTTTAAGTAAACAAGGTACGTGACCAGCTATCAATAATAGCGATCATTTTATCGCTAGTTATGCCTTTAACTTGTCTTTTCCCACTTGTAATTTTTACCCGTGCAACTACATCATTCAAAGATGCAAACGGTTTTTTATTACGTTCTTTTTCCACACTTTCAGTAACCTTAGTGGCTGTTTGATTGCTAAAACCAGCATTTACTAATCTCAAAGTCAGTTCTGATAAACTTAGAGTGTTAAATACATCTAAAGGTCTAATTTGTTTGGGTATCTGACTTTGAATTTTATTTAGCTTATTTTCTACCCTCTCTCTTTCTTGCGCTAATTCTGACCTAAAATCATTGAGTTGTTTCTCAAGGCGCAATTCCAGATTTGCTATACGCGATGATTCTAAATTTGTTGTTTGAGTTATGGGATTTACTGGTTGATTAGAAAACTCGACCCCTCTAAGGGCAGCAGTTTGCTTTAATATTGCTTCCTCTTTCTCTGGCGAAATAATCAATGCATTAACCATTTCACCAGCAATAGAGTTTTTTTCACTAGCTCTTACGGCAGCATGGTATTCAAAATGACCATTCACTACTTCATATTTTTCAAAGCCAGTCTTTTTAAGTACTAAAGGTTTTACAATTCCACCTGAATTTAAGATCATATCTGCAATCATATTTAAATCAGATTCTGAGAATTCCGAACGCGGAACATTGGAATTAACACTTTCAACATCTACCATCAAAAACTTAGTCATTATTGTATCTCCATTTTTCTGAGAACTTCTACAGCTAAAAACTCAAATTCAGCAGCAGCTATATTTGCCGAAGGTTCGTTATCAGCAAAATCTAAAATAGATTTAGGATCGGGAATCTCCAGATTTCCTAATGGTATAGTTCTGTTAATACAAGCTGAAAAAGCTGTCCTTTCAGAAATAGTACTATCCATAAGAGGTAATTCATAACGGTCAGTAATCACACCTTTATGCTTATTTAAATTATACTTAAGATATTGAGCATTAGTTGATATCTTAGAAGGAAGCACGCCCATAATTTTGATAGGTGCTTGACCTTCACCTTCCCTATTTTCAGATATTTTTTGTTGAATAAAATTTTTGACACTGATCAAACCTTGATTAGAAAATGGTTTTAAGTCTGAAGGAATTATTAAATAATCAGCAGCAGTCAGCGCCGCTTCAGCATAGAGATCCAAGGATGGTGGCGTATCGATAATTACAATATCATAATCATTTCTGACTTTTTCTAATTTTCTAGATAGCCGAAACCGACTAGCAGCGAAACCGACAAGGTTAGATTGATTTTCAATTAAGCTTATATGTGATGGAATTACATCAATTTCTGGGTTATTAAAAAAATGAGATTTCCGAACAATTTCTGGTATAAAATTAGTTTTACCTTGTTCTAATATATGATAAACATTGCGGTCTTTCAAATCATCATCTTCTTCAAATTGAAATTTAATTAAACCAGTAGCAAAAGTTGTATTAGCTTGAGCATCTATATCAATTAGAAGAATTCTTTTTCCTTTCTTACTCAAGGCTGCTGCTAAATTAATAGCAACTGTGGTTTTACCTACGCCACCTTTATGATGGTAAATTGCAATTGTTTTCATTGAATGTTGCCTCTTGTTTTCAATACTAAAATCAGAAATAAATTGAATTGGTATTTTATTACTTTGAATATCTTTATTCTCCAAATTATATTGGATAGATTTTTCCTGCAAACTGTTTCTACCAATCAGAGATTGAATTTTTTCTATCTCGATCTCAACTTCTTTCCCAGAACATTGAAATAATAGCTGAATATCAGTCTGTAATTTTTGATAAATTCTAATCTCTTTGCCATTAGTCAGCAACCCATACCTGACATTCAAGCTGGTTAAATAATGCCTGAGTCGAGGGACATGATGATTTAAGTTTTGTTTAGGATGCTTTGCCTCCATGACGACACTCAGCGGTGAGTTGGCATCTAAGACAAAGGGAATCACTTGTGCAGCAAATGCTAAGAAATCTAAGCGAATGCTACCAACGGCAATCTCTTGATGCCAGGTGTCAGGAGTATAACCTAACTGTGGTAGCAAATATTGCACTATGAGTTTGCTTTCAACTTCGCTTTCGTTACGGCACATCTCAGGATTAAAAGGCAATATTTTTCTACCTCTAAATAGTTATTGGACTTGGGACAGAACCTGATATTTGCTAGATTATGGCATAGCCTTAATTATGTTGAGTGATAGAAATCACTTATAAAATCTAAAAAATCATCACAAAATTAGTACTTCTGCTGATAAAGCAACCAATTTTGAGAGCTAGCGATATTCAAAATTAACAGGCTACGTATGTATTTCTCCATTATCCCTGTAAATGGCTAGAATCAAAGTGTTTACCTATTTGCGCTAAAGGTTTTGGCTACTGTATCTTGTCCCCACTGCCATCAACTCGTTAATAATCAAGCTATTAGTTGTCCTTATTGCCGGACTACACTCAAAGCTTACGGTCATCCCGGTATTCCATTGCACCGCGCCACTGGGAATGGGTATCTGTGCGACACCTGCACCTATCACGCTGATGATACTTGCAATTTTCCTAAACGTCCCTACGCCAAAGACTGTACCCTCTACCAAAATATTGAAGAGACAAAGTTAGAGATGGAACAGCAGCGTTACACTAACAGTTTTGCTGTAACTGTGAAAAGTTGGGTCAAGCGCAATCAGGGTTTGCTGTTACTTTTTGGTTTATTATTGGTTTGTTTATTGTTGGTGATATTAAGGTCTTGATTTGGGTTTTCTGGGGAGTGGGGAATATAACGCTTCTGTGTTGAGTCTAAGGGACTTTCAAATAAAAAATACTCAACTATTCTTTGTGGGGTGGGCATCTTGCCCGCCCACAGCCCAAGGCGGGCAAGATGCCCACCCCACAAGATTGGATAATTTATTTCTTGGAAGTCCCTAATACAGACCTAAATAGTTACGATTTTATATTTAAATTGTCTTCCCAACTAAATTGGAATTGATGATGTATCACAAAAATTCGGTCAGTTTTTAGATAATAAATGACTCAATAGCCTCCATTTTTTCCTTTTTGAATTGTTGCTATGGTTCACTCTGCATCGATGCCTAACCACATTTCTGAGAGGGGAAGAGTTTGTCCAGTTAAAGCTTCGTGTAAACCTTGGCGAATACCTTCTATAACAATTTCTGTAGGTGTTTCATCAGGATCTGTTTCGTCATCTTCAGAAAGTAAGACAATAACACGAACACGCTGCGGTTTGATCAATCCCAGTGATTTACCCTGCGTAAGTTGTCCACTCTCATTAATTGTCGCTGTGGTTTCAATTGCTTTCATAGATAATGATAGTGTTGCTAAATATAGAGTCAATTCAACCTACTTATAATTCTAGTGCAGCTATCCCCTCAAATGCTTCATCCAAAATCGCCACTATCGGGAATGGTCAAAAATAACAAACCATGACCAATCCCTAATTTTCAGGCTGTGATGATTTTGGATGCTTCCGCAATTTTCAAACTGTGGTGATTTTGGATGCTTCTGCAATAGGTTCAACTTGTATCAGTGGCGCTTTTTCTTCAAAGGCGGCTAAGTCGAACCAAAAAGTGGTGCCAATGCCGACTTCACTCACTAGATGGACTTTACTATGATGTCTGTCGATGATATTTCTGACAATCGATAAACCTAAACCCGTGCCTTCTAGGGTGTGAACTCGGTTTTCTACGCGAAAGAAGCGTTCAAAAATTGAGTGTTGATCTTCTGTGGCGATGCCAATGCCAGTATCGGAAATTTCAATCCGCACTGGTGCAGATTCGGTGTGACTGGGTTTGAAATCTAGTTGGTAGGCGCAGATTGAGACTTTACCACCGGCTTTGGTGAATTTAAGGGCATTACCAATCAGGTTGCCAAATACTTGTACTAAAAGATCGTAATTACCTAATACTAGCGGCAAATTGGGGGCAACTTCCTGAACAAGTTCAACACCTTTATCTTTTGCATTGAGTTGGTAAGTACGCAAAGTTTGCTCGATCGCTTGGGCTAAATCTACGCCATCAAAACTGTACTGGCGGCCAGATTCAAGTTTTGACAAGTCCAAAACATCGTTAACTAGGCGGGTTAGGCGATCGGTTTCATTGTTGACTGTTTGCAGAAACTCTTGCCGTTCTTGTAAAGCTAAGTCTTCGCCGTAGTCGTGCAGGGTTTCAATATAAGTTTTAATGTTGAATAGAGGCGTTCGCAGTTCGTGAGAAACGTTGCTGATAAATTGACTTTTTGCATCGTTTAGTTCGACCTCACGGGTTATATCTTGAATAGTAATCGCAATACCTTTGATGCTTTCTCTTTGCGAGTTGAGTACTGTAGTTAAGAGTATGCGGATCGTTCGTGGGGTGGGTTGGTTAATAAAAATTCGGAATTCGGCGCTTTCACATTCCCCTGCTGCCATTTCGTACAAGGGACGGGTGATTTCCATTTGTACGGCTGAAGGTAAGTGATGTAAGACATTGCAACCTACGACATTAGCGGCTTCCCAGCCAAAAATTCGCTCTGCTGTAGAGTTGACTAAAATCACCTGCATATTGTTATCAATCAACACTGCACCATCTGCGATCGTGGAAACTAGGGTTTCTAGCTTGGCTTTTTCTGCGGTTAGTTCTTCAATATTCTGTTCTTCATAGCGCTCTAATCGCTCTGCCATCTCATTAAAGCTTAAAATTAATTCCCCTAGTTCGCCGCCTAAAGGTAAATTAATGCGCTGCTTAAAATTCCCGGTAGCAATTTGCTTTACCCCTACCAGCAGTTCTTTAATGGGCTTGGTAATGGTCAAGGCGTTAATTACTCCGGCCAAAATCACCATTACCCAAATTGTGATAAAAACGGCAATGGTGACATCGCGGGTAAAATTGGTGGAGATAACAGCAGTCTGATTGGGGTTGATCCCGATCGCTAATACACCTAAGTATTTTTTATTGACAATCAGGGGAATAAATACATCGGTGACTATCCCATCTGGGGTTGTGTGTTGCCGAACCATCGGCTTTTCCCCATCACCAGGGTAATCTTCTGGCAGTTGTATCCGCCGTTTAATGGTAAGGGAGTTTTCTACCTCAGCATCCCAAAAGGGAATGCCAAAAAAGATTTCCCCGTTTTCATCGGCGTAAAGCATATAACGGACGCTAGAAGTGCTGCTATAAAAGCGTTGGGAAAATTGAGCAACCTCTGTGAGATTATTGTCCGCGACTAGGGGGGCAACATTGGCAGCAAGCAGCAGCCCCAAATCACGACCAAAGCGGGTGTCATTCATCCGCGCGTCTTGCTGAATTGTATTTACAGCCCAGAAGGTCAAACCACTCATTACCAACGAAACTACCATTGTAGCCACAGCGAGTAGCTTGGTCTGGAGGGTGAACTCCGACCACCAACTAGCGATCGCATCTCGAATTGTTTTTAACAGACTTAGCATCTTAAATAAAGTTGTTAGTAGTCTTTGTTATAAAGCCCAACAACTTAAAAATTAACAGTTAATTTGACAAATATGCTAGGGGAGAGAGGGAGATGGGAAAATTGAAAGAATGTTATAAAGCCCAACAACTAAAAAATTCGCCACCGCTACGATGCTACTGCAAAATCTGTGTACTGCCGCATCTTAGGCTCATGGAATGCCAAAATTATATCTTCCTTGGCAACACCTGCACTAACTAGGTCAGTTGCGATCGCATTTTCAGTCCAATCTTCCTCAATCCAAAATTTGCAATCTCGAATCCGAACGTAGACGGTCATATCGGTAATGCGTTCGCCATTTTGCCAACCAAGGTTCATCCAAATATACTGACCTTTTGGCTCATCCATAATCAAGAATGTTTCGATGTCTCCGTTAGGACGACGGTTAGATAGTTCTATATACTCCGTTAGGATACGCTTAATTATCTGGGGATATTCAGTTAATTTATCCATTGCGTGATCTCCTCTGTCTCTGTATCGACGACAATAAGTGGAAGTTGATGCTTGTGGAGGATGAGTTGAATCACATCCTGGTTAAAAAAGCTTTTATGGGCGATCGCACTGACAGCAAGATAAAGTTTACGGTCTGGCGCTGTTTCCTCTAGAAGATAACGGTAGATGTCATACTGACCGAGAGCCTCTTTAAAATCTTGTATCTTTGATGCACCAACAAAACTTTTCACTTCAACAACAAGTTTTTGCCTATCTCGTTCAGCCGCAATGGCGCGTTCAGCACCGAGATCAGCGTACAACGTTGTTCTTCGATACTGAATTACGTAGGGATCATCTGTAATCGTCCAGCCGTCCTTTATCAATGCGTTTTTTACCGCGTTATGGATAATGTCTAACTTGGGCATAACTTAAGTATAAGTATAAGTTAGCCTCGCTGCCTGATGGAAATTAGTGCCAGTCTTAAAGCCGACATCAGACTGCATTTCGATTGGATGTCTTAAACATTAAATTAACTTTTAAATATATTGAAGGTATCTTAACGCATGAGCTTTAGAAAAATTTACAAATCAAGTTCTAACTCCAAATTAGTTTGCAAAGTATCCAGTCTAGGAGTGACCCATTTTTCATGCCAGTAGCTTACTAAATCTCTGTGAGTAAAGTCTTTCCATACTACCTGATTTGTATCTCCCAGCAGATACTTCTGCCAATTTTCAGCCAAGGTGCAACGATAATATCCTCTTTGCCAACCAATACTAAGCATATCTTCTGACAAGCCAAGTTCACGTAAACCTCTTTTCAAGATACGCATTTTCCAATTTGGACCCTCGCCAAATTTATAACTATTAAAAACATCGTTTGGTACAACTTGCCTAATTAGTTCCCAACTACCATTTGCTGTTATATGAAGATGGCTTTGCCCTTTCGTATAATCTATAAAATCCCAGTTTACTAGGCGATTATAAATTGCTGACTTACCAAATGCTCCTAGCGTATCGATATAAACAAGATAAGGCTTTTTATTTTCTCCAGTAATAACAGAAGTACTATCTTTATATTTTTGATAAAAATCATTACGAACTGTTGGAAACATTAAAGTAAGGGCAATGAGCTTAGAGCCAAGTACCTTATTATATGGCGGGATTGCTCCAAGAATATATGCAGTCATGCAGTTATATAGTCGCTGCATTTTTTGATTTTTTGTCCACCCGATGGATTGGTCATCTCTAACACCCAAACCAATAACGGGATCACAAAGACCAACTATCCCTATCAACTTATCATTTTGATGATCGAAGACAAAGTATCGAATGCGTCTTCCCAGTAGTGTTGATAGATTTGCACAAATTTGTTCTCTTTTGTACGCAAAAACCTTGTCTGGTAAATCTTCTAAAAATTTGAATAGACATTTTATTGGCTCTAAAGTTAGAAGCTCATCGTAAATAGCATTCAAGTGACCTGGATGCGTAATAAGAATATTTTCTGGATAATATGCCTGTCCAAGTATTACTGGATCGTCTAATGAGTTCATCCTAATCTGCTTACCCTTGTGAAAGCAGATGTAACCAGCAGCATAAATAGCGATGCATAGGCCGTTGTAGAATTGCTCACTGTTATAGCTGCCATCTATCGCATAAAATCTTCTGTCACTATCATCAATTTGATCAAACGGAATGATTTCAAATATTTGAGGAGTTTCTATATTCTCCTCATGCCCAATCACAGGAATACGATAATTGTTGTTGCTTCTTGTGTTGATATGTTTGGCAACCAACTCAATAGCACTATCAGGGATTTCTTTTCCTGGCATATCTTGCCTTTAACAGTATTACTTTAGAAGATTTTACCTAACGCTTTTAATCTTAGTATAATATTTGTCGAGTAGCTTCTCATACAAGCATTATCATTTACCTCTACGATGCCTAAACATAGTTCAATCTAGGCATCGTTAGCTACCCTATACCTGTTAAGTGTGCGGGATTGTCCATGCGGTGTACCCCATTGTTAGCTTACTGGCACATAATAAATAGAGTTTCATAACGCAAGAATCACTCGCACAGTTTCTTGAACAACCAACATCATGTGATCGCTTATGGGGTTTGCTTCCCCTGCTTTCCAGTCGCCACTCTATGACCGATATCTTTCCGGTAATACATCCCTTCAAACTGAATATGTTTGATACTAGCGTAGGCTTGAGCGATCGCTTGCTCAAAATTTTCTCCGATTCCAGTCACATTTAATACTCGACCCCCATCTGTGACTATTTCTTGTTGTTGGTTCAACTTTGTACCTGCATGAAATACAGTTGCTCCTGTTGCCTCTGCTTCTTCAATGCCAGTAATCACCAGTCCTTTCTCATATTCTCCTGGATAACCACCGGAAGCGGCGACGACAGTGGCAGATGCTCCCCCTTTCCAAGCAATGGGCGGCAATTCACTTAAGCGCTGCTGTACACAGGCTAGAATCAACTCTTCTAGGGGTGTTTCTAACAGTGGCAAAATCACCTGGGTTTCAGGATCGCCGAAGCGACAGTTAAATTCTAAAACTTTCAAGTTGCCATCGGGTGCAATCATTAACCCAGCATACAACACGCCTCGGTAATCAATGCCTTTTGCTCTTAAGGTAGCGATCGCCTTTTCTAATACTTCTGTTTGAATGCGTGCCATCAACTCTGGTGTAGCAATGGGTGTTGGGCTGTATGCTCCCATGCCGCCAGTATTTTCGCCTGTATCGCCGTCACCAATCCGCTTATGATCTTGAGCTGGTAACAAGGGTCTAATTGTTAACCCATCAGTCAATGCTAAAACTGACACCTCTTGCCCAATCAAACATTCTTCAATAATGACAAATTCACCAGCACTGCCAAACTGTCCTTGAAAAATTGCATCAACGGCACTTTCTGCCTGTGCAACTGTTTCAGCCACCGTTACACCCTTACCAGCCGCCAAACCATCAGCTTTAACAACAATGGGCGCTCCTTGAGATTTGACGTAAGATTTTGCTGCCCCAGCCTCAGTAAATACCGCAGCCCGTGCCGTCGGAATCCCTGCTTCTTGCATCAGGGCTTTTGCCCAAGCTTTACTCGCCTCAATTTGCGCTCCCGCCCTGACTGGGCCAAATACCATCAATCCTTTGTCTTGGAGGTAATCTGTGATTCCCTTAGATAGGGGGATTTCTGGCCCAACTATTACCAAAGTTATGCCATGTTCTAAAGCATATCGGCTCATCCCCTCAAAATCGTCTACTGCTAAGGGCAAGTTCTGGCAACGTTCCATACTTGCTGTGCCTCCATTCCCTGGTACACAGACAACTTGCTCAATTTGCTTAGATTGCAACAGTTTCCATGCTAGAGCGTGTTCGCGCCCCCCATTACCGACAACTAAAACTTTCACTGATTTCCTCGTGCGTCCCTTGCAAAATGAGAATACCTGATTTGGCGATCGCGGATCAATTTTTTCATGATTTAGTATATGGGATTGAAGGAGGCACGAGGCAGTTAGGATGAAATCTGTACTTGTGAATAAGCGGTTAATCAGGATTAAAAAATCGGCAGTATGGCTAAAATTATCGTTACTGGAGTTGCAGGTTTTATTGGTTCTCAGCTTGCAGAAACATTACTACAACAAGGAGAAGAAGTAATCGGGATTGATGAATTTAATGATTATTACGATCCAATGTTAAAGCAAAACAATGTTGCACACTTATATCAGTCACCTGGCTTTACACTAATTGAAGGAGATATGCAATTTTTAGATTGGCACAAACTCCTAAAAGATGTTGATATAGTTTACCATCAAGCGGCGCAAGCAGGTGTTAGAGCAAGTTGGGGTAAAGCGTTTTGTGGCTATACAGAACGAAATATTAACGCTACACAAGTTTTGTTAGAAGCAGCTAAAGATGCTAAACACCTGAAAAGATTAGTGTTTGCCTCTTCATCAAGTGTATATGGTGATGCAGAAACATTACCTACCCACGAGAAAATTTGTCCTCAACCGGTTTCTCCTTATGGGATTACAAAGCTAGCAGCAGAGTTTTTGTGTGAACTGTATCACAAAAACTTTGGTGTGCCTTGTGTAACATTGCGTTATTTTACAGTTTATGGCCCCAAGCAGCGCCCGGATATGGCATTTCATAAGTTCTTTAAATCGATTTTAGAAGATGAGGCGATTCCGATTTACGGCGATGGCCAGCAAACGCGGGAGTTTACCTTTGTTAGTGATATTGTCGCCGCTAATTTAGCCGCAGCGATCGCACCCGAAGCAGTGGGAGAAATCTTTAATATTGGTGGTGGTAGCAGGGTAGTTTTAGCAGAAGTCTTAGATACGATTGAAAAAATTGTTGGGAAGCCAATCAAAAAAAACTATATAGAAAAGGCAATGGGAGACGCACGCCACACGGCGGCTGATGTATCTAAAGCACAAAAAATTCTCGGATATCAGCCGCAAGTTTCCTTAAGGGAAGGGTTGACGCAGGAATGGGAGTGGGTGAAATCTTTGTATTAGAACTTAACACCCCTCCCCGCAAGCCTACGGTGTACACACAAGTCCTAAAAACCTTAGACTTTCCTCGTTCCTGGGCTGCCGCCTGGGAATGCATTCATTGAGTCTCTGACTCAATGTCTGACTGGAGGCAGCAGTTAAGGCAGAAATTGCTACAGGGAAGGCGGAAGTTCTTACAGGGAAGACGGAAGTTGCTACAGAGTGCGCGAAACACCGAAACGTCAAGGCGGAAGCTGCTACAGACTGCGCGAAACACGGAAACGTCTTGGCGGAAGCTCTTACAGGGAAGGCGGAAGCTGCTACAGAGTGCGCGAAACACGGA
>NZ_JABXKI010000299.1 GCF_017115095.1 Nostoc sp. NMS4
ATTTGAGAGCGTAATTGAAAATCACCTTCTCAGTCACGGCTATGTCAACGTTACAGACAAATTCGATCGCACCCGCGCCCTTTTTCCCAATATAGCGATCGCATTTATCCAGCAAACTCAACCCAAAGAATGGAAAAAACTAGAAGCACTCCACAAAGAAAAAACCAGTGAGCAAGTGCTAACAGACCTGTGTAAATGGATGGACACTTACGGCTCACTACACACTCTGCGTCATGGCTTCAAATGCTATGGTCGAACTCTGCGTATAGCCTACTTCAAAGCTGCCCACGGATTAAACTCAGACTTAGAAACCCGCTATGCTGACAACTGCGTTAGTATCACCCGACAATTACAATACAGTGAGCGAGACAAAAAGCGATGCCTGCGGCGAGCTTCGCTAACGCTTGACATCACTCTTAGTCTAAATGGTATCCCACTTGTCACCCTAGAGCTAAAGAATCCCCTTACAGGGCAAACAGTGGAAAATGCCAAACAGCAATACTGCCAAGACCGTGACTCCAGGGAAACTATCTTCGAGTTTAAACGCCGTACCTTAGTACATTTCGCCGTAGATACCGAAGAAGTATGGATGACGACACGCCTAGCCGGAAACGCTACCCACTTTTTGCCCTTTAACAAAGGATACGAAGGCGGCGCAGGTAATCCACCAGACCCCCAGAGACGTAATTACCGGACTGCTTACCTCTGGGAAGAAGTTTTACAACGCGACAGTCTACTTGATATCTTATGCCGATTTCTGCATCTCCAAACAGAAGAAAAGCGAGACAATGATGGTCGCAGGTTTAAAAAAGAAACGATGATATTTCCCCGCTATCATCAACTTCAAGCTGTGCGTTTACTGGTAGATGCGGCAAGGAGTGAAGGTGTAGGACAAAACTATCTCATTGAACATTCAGCAGGTAGCGGCAAAAGTAACACCATTGGTTGGCTGACTCATCGCCTTGCCTCCTTATATAATGACCAAAACCGTCGCGTTTTTGATAGTGTAATTGTAATTAGCGATCGCCGCGTACTTGACCAACAATTACAAGACGCAATTTATCAATTTGAACATCGTCAGGGCGTTGTCGAGAAAATCGACGATAATTCCCGACAGTTGGCGCAGGCACTGGAAAATGCAGTTCCCATCATCATCACCACTCTGCAAAAATTTCCCTTTGTGACTCGCCAGTTAATCAAACTAGCAGAAGAACGTAACGAGCAAAGTAGTGGTATTCTACCTACCCGTCGCTATGCCGCGATCGTTGATGAAGCACACAGTTCCCAATCAGGCGAAACAGTCACCGAGTTAAAAGGTGTACTTGGGGGCGAAGAGTTGCAAACCCAAGCACGTAACCGCGCTCAAGAAGAAGGACTAGAAAATCTAGAAGAACTTTTTCTTAGTTTAGTCAAACGTTCTCATCAGTCCAACCTGAGTTTCTTTGCATTTACCGCCACACCAAAACATGAAACCCTGAAATTCTTTGGTCATCAAGGAGAGCCTTTCCATCGCTACACTATGCGTCAAGCAATAGAAGAAGGCTTTATCATAGATGTCCTGCGTAATTACACAACCTATAAAGTCTACTTCAACCTGATCAAAGCCGGTAAAAACGATCCCAACGTAGAACGCAAAAATGCTGCTCGCTCCCTGGCTCGCTTTATGCGCCTACACCCGCATAATATTGCCCAGAAGACAGAAGTAATGGTGGAACACTTCAACACCTTTACCCGACACAAAATCGGTGGTCAAGCCAAAGCAATGGTAGTAACTAGCTCCCGCATAGATGCAGTGCGCTACAAACAGAGTTTCGACAAATACATCCAGGAAAAAGGGTATCCTATCAAAACCCTGGTAGCCTTTTCAGGTGTAGTCACAGACGATAAGATTCAAGATAAAACTTACAGTGAACAGGAGATGAATAAAGGTATTCGGGAGAAAGAATTGCCCGAAAGATTTGCTACCAATGAGTATCAGGTTTTACTTGTAGCTGAAAAATATCAAACAGGCTTTGACCAACCCTTGCTACACACCATGTATATTGACAGGCGATTAGCGGGTATTCAAGCAGTACAGACCCTTTCTCGCCTCAACCGCATTCACCCACTTAAAGAAGATACATTTGTCTTAGACTTCATTAACGATCGCGAAGAAATTCGCCAAGCATTTCAGCAGTTTTACGAAGGCGCAGAGTTAGGAGCAGAAGCAGACCCTCAACAACTTTACCAACTCCAGAGCGAACTAGACGCTTTAGGGATTTATTTACACCAGGAAGTTGAACGCTTTTGTGAAATTTACTTTAAACCGAAACAGCGTCAGAGCATATCTGATCATCAAGGGATGAATGCAGCACTTGACCCAGCCGTTGACCGCTTTTGCGTTTTGGATAAAGCTCAACCAGAAGCAGCTAAAATTTGGCGCAAAAAGCTGACAGCCTTTCGTAACCTTTACGCCTTCTTGAGCCAGATAATTCCCTACCAAGACTCTGATTTAGAACGCCTCTACATTTTTTTGCGTCACTTATCATCCAAACTGCCACGCCGCCCGAATGAAGTACAGTACGATTTTGATAGCGAAATCCAGCTAGAGTATTACCGTCTCCAGAAAATTAGTGAAGGCTCAATAGAGTTAAGCAAAGGTAATGCCCGTCCCCTAGATGGCCCAAAGGATGTCGGCACAGGCATTGTCCGTGGAGATACAGTCAAACTATCACAGCTAATCGACATGATCAACAATCGTTTTGGTACTGATTTTAACCAAGCGGATCAATTGTTTTTTGATCAGCTTGTGGAGACTGCTGCCAATTACGAAGAGTTACAACAGGCTGCACGGGTAAATTCTGCTGATAAATTCGCCTTGCTTTTCAATCAAATGTTAGATTCTCTGTTTGTTGAGCGAGTAGATCAAAATGAGGCAATTTTTGCCCGTTATATGAATGACCGTGATTTTCAGAAGATGGTGTCAGATTGGCTAGTTTCAGAAGTATATCAGCGTCTCACTAACAACTAAAAATTTCCGTATGACAGCACCTTCTTTAACGAGAGTAAGGATTATTAAAGGTTTCCCAAGCAGCAACAGCCGCCTTTTGCAAGCGAAAGCTGAAGTCTACTACATCTTTCATCAATAAATGCCAGTTTCTCTCAGCTTCATCTTGAATTACCGCCCAAGAGTTTTCTAAGCGATCGCGTTTCATCAGTTTCCTTCCTTCAATATTGTTTACAGTATCTATTATATATCCTTGAAAAACTGCACCCTGTACCAAATTAATCATTAGTCATTGTTAATTTTACCAAGGAGAAATGTCATATTTTTGCTCTCCTGCTAATGCTGTGTAAATTTTTGAGAAAACAGCATTACTTCAGCTATATTTTGATTTTATCCAGCTAAACTTAGATGTGTGGTACAGAAAATCTATCAGATAAGTACGGTTTTCCCACTTAACTTTTAGAAATGCTAATTAGTTGTTTTTGATAAGTTCTATATTAGTGATAATTTTTCCATAGATATAGATATTAAAAACGCATCTATCTATAGAGATAAATTTTTTATTACACCAGAAATTACAAATGCCATGTTTAGTTCTGGCTTTGGGGACTGAAGTCCCCACTACAAACTACTGTGTTGAGCTATGTGCTGCTATGCCATAGATTTGCTAACTTCTGTTGTCATTGTTTTGTCCTCACATTTCTAGCTTACGGCCAACCATATACCACAAACCCACGGCATAGCGGACGTAATTGAGTTCTGTAAAACCTGCTTTGGCAAACTCATACTCGAAGTTGAAATGAATAAAATCATCTAACCACGGTTCTTGAAAAGAAGCACTCAGGGCGTATTCACCGCGATAGGTGTCAGCGTATAGAACCCAACCTCCCGGTTTGGTAATTCGGTACATCTCCTTAAGAATCTTAGGTGTCCACTCTTTAGGCGTTTCGTGCAAGAGTAGTGATGACGTGACAAGATCAAAGGAGTTGTCAGGGTAGCCAGTGTTACGAGCGTCTACCTGCTCGAAGTGAACCCGCTCACGAAAACCAGCCTTGTTAAACTTGTGCTGACCGATCACCAGCATATAAGGTGAAACATCAGTAATATGAAAAGTGGCCTGTGGAAACCGCCGTGCCAGGGCTAGCGCTCCACCCGCCGTACCTGCACCAAGCTCTAGCACTGTCTCAATTTGAGTGTCTTGAGGAATTAGTTCAGCCATTTGCTCGCGCAACTGCTGGCAACTAACATTATGGCTGAGGGGAATAATGGCATCCATAGCAGCATCCCAGGCTAAACACGACTGAGGGTTGGTGTAGGAATCAGTCGCCCCATGAATGGGAGCGTGGATGTAGTCAGGGTAATATTCATGCTCAGTATGGTAGCCTTTGAGTTCCTCCGCCCAATTAATTGAGGCATATTCCTGTATAACTGAGGGCATGGCTGCGGTAATGCGGCGAATTACCTCGGTTCGATACGCTTCTTTTTCCTGTGCATTCCATCTCGGCATAAATCATCTCCTACTTACACACGTTACTGCTGTTTCGAGACTCCAATTTAGGAACGAGAAATAAACTGCAAATACAATAGAGTAAGACTTAGGACAGTTTTTAGTTGAGCCAATCCGCAAGAAAGTCATCGATCCATTAGAATAAACAAGCGTCGGAACGATCGCTATATGTAATTGTACAGAGTCTGCTAGAAAAAATGGGCGGTTTGGCCAAACCTACGATTATTCGGTTTGACTTGTGACGAACGCCATCACGCTACGCGATCGCATCTCCGTACATCGTACATATATATAGTTAGGCTTTTTCAAAAATCAAATCTGATTGCTATAGGATAAAAATATATTTACATACCCTATATTTTATAAAAGAAATCTAAATTCTGTTTTTAAGCAATTTTACTGATTTTGCTTCAAACTAAGAATATAGTCAACACCAATTTTCAAACGGAGAAGATTAACACATGAGTTTGATAGATGGTATATTTCTGACGTTGTTAAATACTGTTGCCTGTCTAGCACTACCTAAGCTGCTATCTGTAATTCTGCCTGTAAAAAACCAAAACACTGAACCTTCAACGTCTGCTACATCACAAAACTCCAACTCGGAAATTCCCAGTTTTTCTTAATGTAAACTGATTATAGATATCGCCTTGATGAGGAGAAAACTTAGTTATTGGTGCAAGGCGATATCTAAACAATAAGTTAGAGCATATTTCAACTTTCTGAGGTATACAGGCTAAGTTTTAAAGCCAGTTTTACTACTGAATTCTGACTCCTGACTCCTGACTCCTATTTTATATATTATTTATTTTAGGTTTGACAATAATAAAAAATGCGATCGCAGTAAAAACTAACATTTGCCAAGTTACCAAATTCCAGCCACCAAGATTCCAGCATAATAGACCAATGCTAGTACCTACAGAACCACCGATAAAATAGGCAGTCATGTAAACTGTGTTGATGCGACTATTGGATTGAGGATCGAGAGTGTATATCCTGGCGACATTGGTCACTTGCGTTGCCTGTACACCTATATCTACTAACAATACAGCAACAGCGATCGCTATTGCAGAATTAGCAGCAACTTTAGCAATTACTAAACTTGCCATCACCATTGATACAGCAATGGTCAAGGAACGTTGAGAGTTACCTCGATCGGCTAGTTTACCAAAAACTGGTGCCATTAATGCACCTGCGATCGCCACAAAACCATACATCCCAATTATGTCAGATTTAAAATAAAAAGGCGCTCCACTTAAATGGAAAGTTAGGGTTGTCCAAAATGAGCAAAAAACACCAAACAATAACCCGCTAACTAAAGACGCTTCTCTTAACAATGAAAAACGTTTTAATTGGTGGAGTGTTGAGCTTAATAATTCCAAATAATAACCATTAAATTCATTTTTGACATTAGGTAAATATATATTTAGTAAAACAATCACAATTAAAATCATGACTGCTGAAAATCCATAGACATAACGCCAACTCAACCATTGAGCAATATATCCACTAAAAACCCTTGCTCCTAAAACTCCAATTAATATACCAGTAAAAATATTGCCTACAGTTTGTCCTGTAGTTACTCTATCTATACTTGCTGCTAATGGAAGAATAATCTGAGCCGAGACTGTCGCAATCCCAATTGCTATACTCAATATCCAAACTTGGATGATGTTTTGGGAAAACGTCATGGCTATCAACAAACAGAATAAACATCCCAGTAAGCAAAGAATTAATTTTTTCTTGTTGATTTTATCGCCCAAGGGGATTAGAAAGAAAAGCCCCAAACCGTAACCAACTTGTGTAAGCACGGAGATGCTACCCGCTTCGCCTTCACTGACTCCAAAAGATGATGCAATATCTTTGAGGATTGGCTGATTATAATAAACGTTAGCAACACAGACACCAGCTGCGATCGCCATAATCAGTATTTGGACTTTAGTTAATCCGCTACTTGAGATTTGTTTTTGCATTTAACCTAAAATTTATACAGGAAAAAACTGGCTTATAGTACAGCTAAAACCAGGTAATAGCGGAGAAGTAATATTATCACTATTAAATAAAGTTGCTACCAAATTAAGTTGATTGTCTTCGCGCCGATAGACCTCTAGTTTGCGCGATCGCCAATCAGCAATCCAATATTCTTTCACTCCTCTGGTAGAATAAAGTTTAAGTTTTGCTTCCTTATCCCGTCTTTGATCTTCCTTGCTAGCAGACAATACTTCGACTACTAAATCTGGTGCGCCTGTTAAATGTCCCGCTTCATCCAATGTTAGTGCCAAGGTTTCTTTAGTCGCCCAAACTACATCAGGAATCACATTATCTGATTCTGAAAACAAAACGCCGGGGTTGATTACAGCTTGTCCTAAACCAGTAGACTCCGACCAAACATCAAGTTGTCGAAAAATCTTGCCACAAGTTTGCTGATGTTTAAAGTGAGGTGCCCTGGTCATAAATAATTCTCCATCAACTATCTCGTAGCGCGTCCCTTCATTTTCTGCGAAGAGTTCCACATCCTGAGTTGTCCAGCGTACTCCTGTCTTAAGCATCTCACTCATTGGCTAACTCCTTTAATCTTGCTTTTGTATTTTAATAAAACAGAATTCAGGAGTCATACTAATTGATTCTGAATTCTGTATTCTTGGGAACATCCCAATTTTTCTTAAATCTTTTCCCTCACCCCCAGCCCCTCTCCCATATTTGGGAGAGGGGAGACATAATTCTAGTTCCCCTTCTCCCATCTTTGGGAGAAGGGGTTAGGGGATGAGGGCTATCAAGGTTTTTGCACATTTGGGATGCTCCCATATTCTTCTTCAATTATCACTTGCGATTTTCACGCCGCCACTTACACCGCACTAAGCGAATTTCATTAAAAGTGTAGCTTTCACCTAATTGTTCTTTAATGGGAGTGAGAGAAATGTCACCGAGTACTTCTAAAACTTGCCAAATTTTTTGTTGATGTTCTAAAGGTACTAATTGATTTAAATCAACTGGCTGATTTTTCTCCATTAATTTTTCTAAATGATTGCTAACTGTTGACGGACTAATGTTGCGTTTTTGGGCAATTTGAGCAATATTTAAACCTTGTTGATGTAATTGTAATGTCTGTAATTCGGTGTAAGAAGATGAGTTGGAAGATGATACAGAAGCGGAAGTAACAGATTTATTTTGCAAACCTTTTTCTTGGCGGTAGGCGCGAATTTCTGTAATGAACTTTTCGCCATACTGAGCGAGTTTGTGACTACCTACACCAGAAAGTTTGGCAAATTCAGCTAAGTTTTGGGGTTGCACCTGTACCATCAATTTTAAAGTGGAATCGTGGAAGATTACATAAGGTGGTACAGATTGTTCATCAGCTAATTGTTTACGTAGCGATCGCAATTTCTGTAATAATATTTCTGCAACTTCTGCTTTTTCACTTCCCGGTTCCCAGGTAATCTTTTGGACTGTGGTTACAACGAGCGAAACTGGGCGTTGTTTTCGCATTACTTCCCAACTTAAGGCATTTAGTTTTAAAACCGAGTAACCATCGCTAGTTTGTTCTATTAACCCTTGATGTAAAAGCGATCGCCCCAACATTCGCCATTCATCTACAGTCTTATCTTTACCAATACCATAGGTAGAAAGTTTATCATGTTCGTACTGGAGAATTTTATCTTTTTTTGCCCCACGCAACACATCAATTATGTATGCCATCCCAAACCTTTCTTTGCAACGCGCCACACAAGATAAAAACTTCATGGCTTCAATTGTCCAATCTTCCATCGGTTTGGGATGACGACAATTGTCACAATTACCGCAATTTCCCGGAAACCTTTCGCCAAAATAACCTAGTTGAATCGTTCGCCGACAATCACTACCTTCAGCGTAATCGATCATCTGTCGCAGCTGTTGTTTACCTATCAACTGTTCTTGAGGATCGGTTTTTTGATCGATACTCCATTCAATCGTTTTAACATCACCAAAACTGAAAAATATTGTACACCGAGATGGTTCTCCGTCTCTACCTGCCCGACCCGATTCTTGATAGTAACTTTCTATATTTCTGGGCATATCAAAATGAACTACTAACCGCACATCGGGTTTATTAATTCCCATGCCAAAAGCGACTGTTGCCACCATTACCCGAACATCATCTCGAATAAATCGCGTTTGATTGTTACTACGTTCCTCATCAGTTAATCCGGCGTGATAAGGCAGAACAACAACCTTATCATTTTGCAATTTAAAAGTGAGTTCATCAACTTTTTTCCGAGTTAAAGCATAAATAATTGTCGAACCTTCAGCTTCTCGAATTAGTTCTAATAATTCAGCGTAAGCATATTTAGTTTTAGGACGAACTTCGTAATAAAGATTTTCCCGGTTAAAACTAGCAAGATGAATGCTAGGTTGTTTTAGTCCTAATTGTTGAATAATATCACTACGGACGCGATCGGTTGCTGTGGCGGTGAGGGCGACGGTAGGAACATCAGGATAGCGTTTTCTGAGAGATTTTAACTGGCGATATTCTGGACGAAAATCGTGTCCCCATTCCGAAACGCAGTGTGCTTCATCAATAGCAAAGCTAGAAATACCAATTTTTTCTTTAACTAAATCGAGAAAGGGGAGAAACCTTTCACTTAACAGACGTTCTGGGGCGACGTAGAGTAATTTTACCTTACCGGTGAGGATGGCTTCTTCCCGCGATCGCACTTGGTAAGGATTCAAACTACTATTGAGAAATGTCGCATTAATATTATTATTTCGCAGTGCTTCTACTTGGTCTTGCATCAAAGCAATTAATGGCGACACTACCACAGTTAGTCCATTTTTTAACAACGCTGGTAGCTGAAAACACAGAGATTTTCCCCCACCAGTCGGCATCACCACCATTAAATCTCGATTTTGCAGCGCATCTTCGATAATTTGCCGTTGTCCGGGGCGGAATTGATCGTAACCGAAGTGATATTTTAGCGCTTGTTCGAGATGTGGATACTGAAGCATAGCGATCGCTTTTTACAGGCCGTTCTGCGTGAGTAGTTATTGAAGATATCAGGATTTTAACTCACATCATCGGCAGCTTTGGTCAGACTTGCGTTTTTGTTGGCGTAGGCGCAGCCAGGCGTAGGCATCGCACGCCGATCAACCATCATACATGATGCGATGTCTACGACGGTCACTGAGCCTGTCCTGAGTGTAGCCGAAGGGCGGGCTACGCTTACGCATTTCCTAAAATCGTGCGATCAGCCTAAACTACATTTTCGGCATCAGCTGCTAATACTTGGTCAACGGTTAAAGTTAAGTCTGGAAAAGTTTGACAAGGAATTGTTTCTCCTTCAAGATACTCAGAGCGTTGATACTCACCATTTTCTAGGGTCAGGACGATCGCCTTTTTTCCTTTTCCTCGTAGACAATACTTAGCAGGAATTTGACCTCGGTAGTCGATAACCCAATATTCAGGTACTCCCAGGACAAGATATTCTTCTTGCTTGTCTATGAGGTCAGTTGACCAGTTGGATGAGGCAATCTCAACAATCATAAATGGCTGAGTTTGGATGCCCATCCTTGGTTGATCGTCGGGGTAAAACTGGGGGCGTTGGATAATCGCAATATCGGGTCGTCGGCTTTGTGTCTCGTTAATTTGTAATGCGTTTCGCTTCCGAACTGAGTATTTCAATTTACGCTTGCGGTAGGCAAGTTCAAACATAAAGGACAGGAATTCAAGAATTTCTTCATGCAGTTCACTGGGTTCTGGCATTAGCACCAACCTGCCAGCAACCAACTCATACTCATTAAGTTCATTACCTTCAGCGAAATCAAGGAATTGGTTAAAGGTTAGTGATTTAGGGGTTATGATCATGGCGATCGCTTTTTCCGGGCCGTTCTGCGTGAGTGGTGATTGAAGATATCAGGATTTTAAGTCACATCATCGGCAGCTTTGCTCATACCTGCGTTTCTTGAGGGCGATAGTTATTGAGATATTCTCGTAATTCTTGAATTGCTTCAGCAGCAGTCTGGACTTTGAGCCTACCTGCTTGAAATTCAGTAATGGAAACTGCTGCATCTGAGGCAATTTCATCTCGCCGACTTTCAATAATTCGGTTTTTGAGAATTTGTACCAGCATTTCTTGCTGTTCTAAAGGTAGCTCCATTGCGGCATCTAAAACTCTATCTAGATTACTCAATTACTTTATTCTCTTAATTATTTTTTTTATAATATAACTCGTAATATAGGAATCATATTTTATTTTTGAAATATACGTAATAGGCTAACTAACTGTCTCTAGCTTCTCTCTCCTTTATAAGGCTACGGTGTGCACACAAGTCAAATTACCCCCCTCAATCCCCCCGATATATTGGGGGAAAAAAGAAATCTAGTTCCCTCCCCTTTGCAAGGCTACGGTGTACACACAAGTCAAATTACCCCCCTCAATCCCCCCTTGCAAAGGGGGGAAGCCGGAAAATCTAGTTCCCTCCCCTTTGCAAGGGGAGGGTTAGGGTGGGGTAAAACCTTGG
>NZ_JABXKI010000415.1 GCF_017115095.1 Nostoc sp. NMS4
GAATGCGAAGTCATCAGTAGAATGGATTGCGGCGACCATTGGGCAGTATACAGCAACGTCTACGCCGGCAGAGTTTCTAAGCCAGAAGCTTTGACTGCTGTACATCATCGTAAAGTTGGAAACCACTATTAATTTTGGATTTTGGATTTTGGATTTTAGATTAATAATCCAAAATCCAAAAATACTCAATAAGCATTTGTGTAGTACAGAGCTTCCTACTTAATATCCAGAATTTGGATTGGATGTTTAATTAACAATCCAAATTCTAAAATCTAAAATCTAAAATTTTTTCCGCTATGTCAAAAAATAAACCCCGTGACGTTCAAGTTTTCCCAATTGCGACAGATACGAGAATACTGCGATCGCGCAGTTGGTCAAGGCTGAGATTTGAAATTGAATATGCTCTTGCTAAGGGTACAACTGCTAATTCTTATTTAATCGAAAGCGATAAAACTGCCATAATCGATCCTCCAGGGGAAACGTTTACGCAAATTTATTTAAAAGCTTTGCAGCAACGTTTCCATCTCGAAGATTTAGATTATGTAATTTTGGGACACGTCAACCCCAACCGCGCCGCAACTTTAAAAGCTTTGTTAGAAATTGCGCCGCAAATCACCTTTGTGTGTTCTAATCCAGGGGCGATAAATTTACGTGCGGCGCTGGAAAATCCAGACTTACAAATTCTTGTCATGCGGGGCGATGAAACTCTAGATTTGGGTAATGGGCATAATTTACAATTTATTCCCACCCCCAATCCTCGTTATGCAGATCAACTCTGCACCTACGATCCACAAACAGAAATTCTGTACACAGATAAGTTGTTTGGGGCGCACGTTTGTGGAGATCAGGTATTTGATGAAGGCTGGGAAGTATATAACGAAGATCGGCGCTATTATTTTGATTGCCTCATGGCTCCCCACGCCCGTCAAGTTGAAACAGCACTGGATAAACTTGCCGATTTTCCCGTGCGAATGTATGCCAATGGACACGGCCCTTTGGTACGCTATGGCTTAATCGAATTGACGAAAGCTTATCGAGAATGGAGTCAACAACAAACATCTGCTGACTTGACAGTAGCCTTGATTTATGCTTCAGCTTATGGAAATACAGCCACATTAGCCCAAGCGATCGCTCGTGGCATTACAAAAGCTGGTGTCGCTGTAGAATCGATTAACTGTGAATTTACTGAACCAGAAGAAATCCGGGCGGCTGTGGAAAAAGCAGGTGGTTTCATCATCGGTTCTCCTACCCTCGGCGGTCATGCACCGACACCCGTACAAACAGCTTTAGGAATTGTCCTATCCACCGCTACTAACAATAAACTCGCTGGTGCTTTTGGTTCCTTTGGCTGGAGTGGGGAAGCAGTTGATTTAATTGAGAGTAAATTAAAAGATGCTGGCTATCGGTTTGGTTTTGATACCATCCGCGTCAAATTCAAACCCGACGATGCCACCTTACAATTGTGTGAAGAAGCTGGAACCGACTTTGCTCAAGCACTGAAGAAAGCGAGAAAAGTGCGATCGCAAAGTCTTCCTGCAACAAATGTAGAACAAGCAGTTGGTCGGATTGTCGGTTCTCTTTGTGTTCTCACAGCCAAAGAAGGCGATCGCTCCAGTGCCATGTTAGCTTCTTGGGTATCTCAAGCCAGCTTTAATCCACCGGGTTTAACCATAGCTGTAGCCAAAGAACGCGCAGTAGAAACACTGACCCATACAGGCAATAAATTTGTCCTCAATATTCTTAAAGAAGGCAATCACTTGGGATTGATGAA
Source organism: Nostoc sp. NMS4 (assembly GCF_017115095.1). Taxonomy (GTDB): domain Bacteria; phylum Cyanobacteriota; class Cyanobacteriia; order Cyanobacteriales; family Nostocaceae; genus Nostoc. The sequence continues at coordinate 1,772 of NZ_JABXKI010000415.1, forward strand.
GCATTTTCTTAAACCTTTTGGCCCAGGACAAGACCGATTTGCTGATGTCGCCACTCAAGAAACTGAAAGCGGTTCTCCCATACTTACCGATGCCCTAGCATATTTAGAATGTTCTGTACAAAACCGGATGGAATCTGGCGATCATTGGCTAGTTTATGCAACTGTCGAGAGCGGCAAATTGTTAGATAATGATGGCGTTACAGCCGTCCATCATCGCAAGTCGGCGACTCATTATTGATTGGGAATTGGGCATCGGGTATGGGGCAGAAGTTCTTTAATTTTGAATTTTGAATTTTGAATTGATTTCTCCCTCATCTCCCCTACTTCCTCACTCCCTAATCCCCACTCTTCTTTAAAGAACTCAACTCTGGTGTTTTTATCTTGACACTTCGAGTTCCGAACTCGGTGTTTCTTCCAAAAGTGGATGCTCCCGACGAAAAAGGCGACCGAGCGTCATTACGAATTACGATTAGACTTTTCTGGAAAATAACGCATCAGAAAATCTTGTGGTGTCAAAATGGGAATTCCATTAAACTCTACCAATACTAATAAATCTAAATCACCAGTAATAATTGCTTCAGCATTTGCAGTAATAGCCGCAGCCAGAACTATAATATCTTTTGGGTCACGTAATTGAGGAGCATCTACAGAAACAGTTAGACAAAATTGGATTACATCTTTTGTGGCATTAATTACATCTTCTACTCTTAAATTTAAAGACTCGATTTTAGACTGAAATTTTGGACGACGCAAAGTAGTTTCTAGCTCTAAGAATAAAGCATCAGAGGCAAATATAGTTATTTCCTGCTCCTCTGCCAGTATCAAAACTATATCTGGCACTCCTCCCCAAAGTAATGCTGAAATCCAAACATTTACATCAACTACAACCCTCATTCTTCAGTCCAAAGTTCTTGCCTAACTTCCTTCACTATTTGACTAATTTCTTCGAGAGTTGGTTGATTTGGATCTGAACCAGTCTGTATTACTCGTTGCCTTAATCCTTTTAGTGTTAAATCTATTTTTGTTTTTTTAAACACAATTTCATTTTCGGTAACAGAGACTTCATATTCTGTACAAGGCTGAAGCTTTTCCAAAACCTCTGGGGGAATTTCTAACTTTCCATCAGCCGTCACTTTGGCAATAATAGTTGTGTTCATCGGGGGTGGGATAGCTTTGTCATGTCAAGAAAAAGTATGCTCTCTTGTGGTTTTATTATGCCGTTATTTTGAGGTGCTTCCCACAGTTACTTCATCGGTTCTGCTGGTAAACCAAGCTTGGCGCGAAATTCATTATCATAAAATTTATCTCGCCAACTTTTACGCGGTGGTGGGATATAACGTCCAGTTCGTCTGAGGTGAAGTATATCTTCTTCTGAGGAAGGGCGGCGTTTCTTTGGTTTTGGTTTGAGATGCGATCGCCATTTTATCTTCAAAGTACCTTCCCCACATCAATGTCACTTAATTGCAGTATATGATTACTCTGCTGTACTTATATTCACTTCTGCATAGCTAATCGGATATGATCTGGTCATGGAGTTCGAGTGGGATAAATCAAAAGCAGCCGCAAATTTGCAGAAGCACGGTGTCAGCTTTGAAGAAGCCAAAACTGTCTTTAGCAATTCTTTGGCAGTCATCTTTGATGATGAAGCGCACTCTCTAGATGAGCAGCGAGAAATCATTATTGGTCACTCTCAACAAAATCTCTTGCTGTTGATTTCCTTCACTGAGCGTTCCAATGCTATCCGTATCATTAGCGCCCGTCTAGCTACTCGAAAGGAACGTGAAGATTATGAACGAAACACATGCAGAAAAATCGCAAAATTCTGACGATGAGCTTCAGGCTGAGTATGGCTTCGATTATCAAAAGGCAAAGCCTAATCGCTTTGCTTTGCGTAGTGGAACGCAACAATTAACAGTTGTGGTCTTAGATGAAGATGTAGCTCAGGTTTTCACCACACCAGAATCGGTCAACAAAGTGTTAAGGGCGTTAATTGAGTCAATGCCACAAGCCGCAAAGGGCGAGACAGCCTAACAACTCCGTTGCATCGGAAGCCATCTTATTCTGATAACTCATTGCTCTCTGTTAAAAATTATTACCATGACTTTACGTGAACTTGAAGATCAAGCACTAAGATTATCTGCCGAGGATCGTTGGCAGTTAATTAATACATTAATGCAATCGCTCCAACCAAAACTTCAACCAAACCCAAAGCCAAAGGGTTTAGCTACAAGTTTAATCGGTATTGCCAAGACTGATACCCTGCCACCTACAGATGAAGAAGTGAAAGCCATGCTACATAAGCGGTTGGTGCAAAAGTAAGTATCTGTAATACGAGTTTTATAATTGAATTTCAGTTCCAAAGCGATCGCCTAATTCACTACACATTTCTATTTTGTAGTCAAAACCTACGCAGTATTGCTTTCAGATTTGCTCATAAGCAGATAAAAAATCCTCTCTTGAGATACCCGCTTGAGTACAGATGGATCTCAACGTCGAACCTTTAATTTGAGAGTGGTTAGGCATAGTCAGTGGAGTTTTTGTTCCATCTTCGTTTTCTCGCTCCATAACAATATGCTCCCGCTCTCTAATAACAGTAAATCCCAGAAATTCCAATGTCTTAATTACTTTAGCTTTAGGTACGTCTACTGGGAATTTAACCATTAAATAGGAACCTCAGCTTCCGCCACAAAAGCTTCTAGGACTGGTGATTCCTCTTCTAAAACCTCTTGACCAAATATCTCTATATGGCAGTGGATAGCAGATTTAACATCTGCTAGTGCTTCTTCATAGCTGTCACCTTCGCCAACTACAACCCCCTTGATACCCAAGGGATAGGCTACGTAACCGTCATTATGTTTTTCAACAATAATTTTGATTGCTCTCATTGATTTTCTTTGTAGTCCCAACAATTAACAGTTGTGGTCTTAGATAAATAGGACTTACGCAAGAACTCTCTGAAACCCTCTTTCCTTCGCGTTCTTTGCGTTCTTTGCGGTTCGTTTTTTCATAATTTTGCGTAAGTCCTGATAAAGATGTGGCTCAGATTTTCACACCATAATTGGTCAACAAAGTATTAAGGGCATTGATTTAGTCAATGCCACAAGCAACAAAAAATATGACTTGATGCGTGGCTATTTGCTAAAGCTGTAAATTTGCTGCGTCTCCAAGCGATCGCTAATTGATGAAGGCAGTGTACCATCCGAAAACATCTGCCGATCTAGTTGGACTTGTAAATTACTTAAAGGATCGCAACCAGAAGAGATCAGAAATTCTAATTTCTGGATGTATGGCAAAGTAGCGAGGTTGTCCAAAATTTGGAAGATTGCCTGTATATAAGGATGACCAATTTGCTGATACCAATCACAGCTTGCAACTTTTGCCTGATCGAAACCCAAGTGTACAGTTAAAGATGGCTCGTCAAATATAGCGATCGCTAAGGGACGCGCTTCTTCCTGTAACAATAAATCATTACTTCTCGCTAAGTGTCGCAGTTTCTCTAAGCGTTCATAGCGTTCTGTCACAGCTTCCGGGTCATCTTGCCAGTGGATTGCTACTGTTACCAGATAAGTTTGTAACAGCAGATGACCCAGCTTTTTCGCCTTTGTCGCCAGATAATAGGAATTGTACTCGGTTGCCTCAATTAACAATGGCACGCGATCGACTACTTCCAACCCATAACCCTTGACTCCAGCAATTTTACGGGGATTATTGGTAATCAAGCGAATCTTTTTGATGCCCAAATCCATGAGCATTTGTGCCCCCATGCCGTAGTCTCGCAAGTCAGCCGGAAATCCTAAACGCTCATTAGCTTCTACTGTATCAAGTCCCATATCCTGCAACGAGTAGGCTTTCAGCTTGTTAATCAAGCCGATTCCCCGCCCTTCTTGGCGCAGGTATACAACTACACCTTGACCGTCAGCCTCAATCATTTTCAGCGCGGCTTCTAACTGCATCCGACAATCACAGCGCAAAGAACCCAAAGCATCACCAGTTAAGCATTCTGAGTGCATCCGCACCATCACCGGCTCATCTTTGAAGTTAGCTGGATCGCCCTTGACAATTGCCACGTGTTCTGTATTATCTAGGGTGTGGCGATAGGCGTAAATTTCAAACTGACCGAATTGACTAGGCAGCTTGGTAATAACCTCACGATACACTAGGCGATCGTGCTTTAGGCGATAGCTGATTAAATCCGCAATACTAATAATTTTTAAATTGTGACGTTTAGCGTATTCAACTAACTGCTGCAACCGCGCCATTGAACCATCGGAGTTTTGAATTTCACAAATTACTCCAGCTGGGTATAGCCCTGCTAGCCTAGCTAAATCCACAGCAGCTTCCGTATGTCCTGCGCGTTTGAGTACGCCTCCCTCTTTAGCTCGAATCGGGAAAATATGGCCAGGACGACGTAAATCGGTAGGTTTTGTGGCTGGGTTGAGAGTAACCTGGATAGTCCGGGCGCGGTCTTCTGCTGAGATGCCTGTGGTTACGCCTAATTCTGGCCCAGCATCAATACTGACAGTGAAGGCAGTTTGGTTAGTATCTGTAATATTGCTTACCATCAAGGGTAAGTCTAGCTCGTCTAGGCGATCGCCCGTCATTGCCAAACAAATTAGTCCTCTTGCTTCCACCGCCATAAAATTAATCGTGTCCGGTGTGGCAAATTGGGCAGCACAAATTAAGTCGCCTTCATTTTCTCTATTTTCATCATCTACCACTACAATGACGCGACCAGCTTTTAGGTCTGCTAAAGCGGCATCAATCGAATCAAATTTAAAAGCTTGGGTAGTATTAGGCTGTGACACAGAAAGATTTCCAGCTATAAACGTAAATTTTTTTTACAATTTCTTCTTTTAGATTGTAGCTCCTTTATAAGGCAGAGAAGTAGACTAGCAATGATTTGATAACGGGGCATAAAAAAGTGGAGATAAAGTGCAGCGACAGTAAAGGATGAAGGGCATGGGGCATTAGGAGTGCTGAGTGCTGAGTGCTGAGTTAGGAGTTAGGAGTTAGGAGTTATAAGAGTTAGGAGTTTTGTTTATCTCCTTGTCCCCTTGTCTCCCTTGTCTCCCTTGTCTCCCCCATCTCCCTCTGCTCCCTCATCTCCCCCTTTGGGGCGTTTTGTGCGCGGTGAGTCTAGTCGCTGATATTGTTGATAGCTGAGAACGAATTAACCATTCATGGGATAAGGATTTCAGATCATGGGCAAATTTAGACGCGTACCCGTTGGGATTGTTGGCGCGTCGGGCTATGGCGGAGTACAGTTAGTACGACTACTGATGGATCATCCAGAAGTCGAACTGGTTTATTTAGGTGGTGAGAGTAGTATCGGGAAATCCTTCGGGGATCTTTACCCGCATCTGGCTCATGCAACTAACCTGCTAATAGAGGCGGTAGAACCAGAAATAATTGCTCATCGCTGTGAAGTAGTTTTCCTGTCTTTACCAAATGGTCTGGCTTGCCAAATCGCGCCTAAACTGTTGGAAAAAGGATGTAAAGTACTAGATTTAAGTGCAGACTATCGGTTTAGTGATTTGACAACTTATACAAATTGGTATGGTACTGAGAGAAGCGATCGCACAATTGCAGCGACAGCAGTTTATGGATTACCAGAACTTTACCGCGATCGCATTGCCGAAGCTCAACTCATTGGCTGTCCTGGTTCCTATCCTACTGCTAGTCTCCTTGCACTTTCGCCACTCTTAAAGCAAGGTTTAATCGTGCCAGAAACAGCTATTATTGATGCTAAGTCCGGCACATCTAGCAGTGGACGGCAACCTCAAACCAACTTATTACTAGCTGAAGCCGACAACTCTATAGCCGCTTTCAATATTGGTCGTCACCGCCATACCCCAGAAATTGAGCAAATTTGCAGTGACTTAGCTGGTCACGAACTCATGATCCAATTTACACCTCACCTTGTCCCAATGGTACGCGGTATTTTGGCAACGGTATATGCCACAATGCGCGATCCTGGTCTAGTGCGAGATGACTTAATCACAATTTTCTCAGCCTTCTACCGCAACTCTCCTTGGGTGAAAATCTGCGGTAGCGGCATTTACCCCCAAACCAAGTGGGCTAATGGCAGCAATATTTGTTACATCGGTGTAGAAGTTGACCCACGCACAGGTCGCGTAATTGTCATGTCAGCAATTGACAATCTAATTAAAGGACAGGCGGGGCAAGCTATTCAGTGTTTAAACTTGATGATGGGCTGGGATGAAACTTTGGGGTTGCCCAAGCTTGGTTTTTATCCCTAGATGAGGGGGATGAGGAGGATGAGGAAGTATTTTCTTGTCCATCTCCTCTTACTCCCTCATCTCCCCTTACTCCCCCATCTCTCTACTTCGGCCCTAACCCTACAGCACCAGCATAAACGGCGCGATCGCCTAATTCATCTTCAATTCGCAGCAAGCGATTATATTTTGCTACACGTTCGCTGCGACACAGAGAACCTGTTTTGATTTGACCGGCACGGGTTGCTACAGCTAAATCAGCGATCGTTGTATCTTCTGTTTCACCAGAACGATGGCTAATTACTGAACGGATACTATTACGAGTTGCCAAGTCAATAGTTTCCAAGGTTTCGGTAAGCGAACCAATTTGATTGAGTTTAATCAAAATGGCATTAGCGGCTTTTTCCTGGATGCCTCTTTGCAAGCGGGTAGCGTTAGTCACAAACAAGTCATCCCCTACCAATTGCACCCTCGAACCTAACTTCTGGGTCAGCAATTGCCAACTTTGCCAATCTTCTTCGTGCAAGCCATCTTCAATTGACACAATTGGGTATTGATCAACCAATTGTCCTAAATAATCAATAAATTCAGCCGGGGCGTGAGGTTTACCATCGTAAACATACTGACCATTCTTGTAAAATTCGCTAGCTGCCACATCTAACGCCAAAGCTACTTCTTCTCCTGGTTTGTAACCAGCTTTCTTAATGGCAGCAACTAGCAATTCTAAAGCGACCTGATTTGACTCTAGGTTAGGGGCAAAGCCGCCTTCATCACCCACACCAGTCAGCAACCCTTTCTCATCTAACACCTGACTGAGGGTAGCAAACACCTCTGCACCCCAGCGCAACGCTTCCCGGAAGGAAGTTGCGCCAATTGGGACAATCATAAACTCCTGAAAATCCACGTTATTTGAGGCGTGTGCGCCACCGTTAATCACATTCATCAACGGCACTGGGAGCAAATTCGCTAAAGGACCACCCAAATAGCGATACAGAGGAATTGCTAGAGATTCAGCACCAGCTTTAGCAGCTGCTAAGGAAACACCCAAAATCGCATTAGCCCCCAAATTGGATTTGTTAGGAGAACCATCTATTGCAATCATTGTGCGGTCTAGCAGTTCTTGATTGAGGGCATCCAAGCCTAACAATTGTGGTGCAAGTGCTTCTCTGACGTTTTGCACTGCCTTGAGTACGCCTTTGCCTCCATAACGGCTTTTATCACCATCACGCAGTTCGTGGGCTTCAAAAGTGCCAGTAGAAGCACCACTAGGAACCTGCGCCAGTCCGACAACACCGTTGGCTAAATGCACTTCGGCTTCAATTGTCGGTCTACCGCGTGAATCAAGAATTTCACGGGCTGCGATCGCAACAATTGCAGTATCTAGGTCAGTATCTAGGAATTTACTCATCTGTACTTTATCCTTTGTTCGAGTGTGTTACGCATACAGTCCAATTGCCTAACCCAATCGCTAGCTTATGCTGTTAAGAGACTTTATTGGCTGAGATTAAAGAAGATTTCCATTATAGGGATAGGGAGCAATGCCAAGAATGGGTAATTGTTTATCCTGTCCTTTAGGCTTTTAATTCTTTCTGTGACGGCATTTTTACCTTAAGACTTTGAGCTAGGTAAAATGTTTGCAGAGAATAACACTAAATCAATTACAGAGAAAAGGTCAATATGCGATTACTACACACAATGCTGCGGGTGGGCAACCTGGAAGAGTCCTTAAAGTTCTACTGTGAAGTTCTAGGAATGAAACTGCTACGCCGAAAAGATTATCCGGGGGGAGAATTTACCCTGGCTTTTGTTGGCTATGGTGACGAAAGCGATAACTCGGTCATAGAATTAACCTACAACTGGGGCGTGGAAAAGTACGAATTAGGTAATGCTTACGGCCACATTGCTCTCGGCGTTGATGATATTTACGCTACGTGTGAAGAAATTCGCAATCAGGGCGGTAAAATCGTTCGAGAACCAGGGGCGATGAAACATGGTTCGACGGTAATTGCTTTTGTGGAAGATCCAGATGGGTATAAAATTGAACTGATTCAGATCGGATCTCAAGGATCAGCAGCCAAGCAGGAATCACAAGAGCAACTTGTGAGTCAGTAATTCTTATAAGGATTTTCAAAAAATCAATTATCCGGTAGGGTTTGGATTTAGATCCCCGACTTCTTGAAGAAGTCGGGGATCTGGGCAGCAAGTTGTGCTTAAGAGCGATACGCGCAAGACTTTTCGCTTTTTGTCTCCCCTTTTTAGGCGGGTTAGGGGATATCCTTTGCGTAAATCCTATTAGTATCGGCATTCCGAAGAGCGACACCAAATAGCCCGTCGTAGGGATTGCTCCAATAGCACCATCTGGCAAAGTCCGTTCAGAACAGTGTTTTCGTTTTAAATTAGGAAATAGGTAGTAGAGTCCCTAAACTAAAAATTCAAATTCTAAAATTCTAAAGATGCAACCTACAGATCCAAATAAATTTACTGATAAAGCCTGGGAAGCAATTGTTAAATCTCAGGATATAGTTCGTGCTTATCAACAACAGCAACTAGACGTTGAACATTTAATTATTGCCCTGTTAGAAGAACCCACTAGTTTAGCAATACGTATCTTGGCTCGATCTGAGGTCGATCCAATCCGCTTGCAGCAGCAGCTAGAAGCCTTTACCCAACGTCAGCCCAAAGTTGGTAAAAGCGATCAGCTTTACCTTAGCCGCAATTTAGATATTTTACTAGACCGAGCCGAGGAAGCTAGAGTGAGGATGAAAGACTCCCACATTTCCGTGGAACACATACTTTTGGCCTTTGCTGAAGACGATCGCGTGGGCCGAAAGATTCTCAAAGGCTTTAGTGCCGATGCAGCTAAACTCGAAGCTACGATCAAAACCATTCGCGGTAGCCAAAAGGTGACAGATCAAAGCCCAGAATCCCGCTATGAAGCCTTACAAAAATTTGGTAGAGATTTGACAGAACAG
>NZ_JABXKI010000319.1:0-1164 GCF_017115095.1 Nostoc sp. NMS4
TTAACGGTATAGCCAAACGCGCAACAGTGAGAGCAATTGCTCAGTATCTACCGGTTTGGTGATGTAGTCTGATGCACCGGCTTCAATACACTTCTCGCGATCGCCTTGCATGGCTTTAGCAGTCAGTGCAATAATCGGCAAAGATTTAAATTGATCGTTTTCGCGGATGACACGTGTTGTTTCGTAACCATCCATTTCTGGCATCATTACATCCATTAAAACCACATCAATATCTGGTGTATTTTCTAACAGGGCAATCCCCTCTCTACCGTTTTCAGCATATAAAACCTGGATTTGATAACGCTCCAGCATACTGGTAAGGGCGAAGATATTCCGCATATCGTCGTCTACAATTAGCGCTTTTTTCCCTGTGAGGAAGTAGTCTTGCGAATGCAGTTGTTCAAGTATTTGCCGTTTGGGTGCTGGTAAATTTGCCTGGACTCGGTGTAAAAATAATGCTGTTTCATCGAGGAGGCGTTCGGGCGATCGCACATCTTTAATAATAATTGTTTCGGCAATTCTTCTGAGTTCTGTTTCTTGAGCTTTGCTAATTTCTCTACCTGTATAAACAATAATTGGTAAAGTTTTACCGTTAGGTAGAAGTTTTATCTGCTCAATTAGTTCAAATCCGGTCATGTCGGGTAGCCCTAAATCGAGGACAAGGCAATCAAAAGGCTGAGTAGCAATAGCTTCTAGGGCGGCTGCACCGGTGGATACAGCAGTGGTAGAAACATCGCTGTTGCCAATCAACTCAACAATACTCAATCGTTGCGTGTCGTCGTCTTCGACTACCAATAAGTTTTTCACCTGACGCTCAACAAAACCTTTAATTTTGGTCAACGCCTCGGATATTGTTTCGCTGGTTAAAGGTTTTTGCAGATATGCGATCGCACCTAGTTGTAACCCGCGTTGTCTCCCTTCCTCAACGGTCATAATATGTACGGGAATGTGACGAGTATTTGGGTCATGTTTCAGACGATCCAATACTGTCCAACCATCCATCTCTGGCAATCGGATATCTAGCAAAATGGCTGAAGGTAGAAATTGCTGCGCGAGCATCAAACCTGTACTACCGGTTTGGGCAGCGATCACCTTGAATCCTTGTTGCTGCGCCATATCTAGAAGGATACGTGCAAAATTAACATCATCCTCAACAATTAGTAA
>NZ_JABXKI010000319.1:1239-4347 GCF_017115095.1 Nostoc sp. NMS4
GTGCTGAGTGCTGAGTGCTGAGTGGGGAGTTGGGAGTGGGAAGTAGGAAGTGGGGAGTTGGGAGTTGGGAGTGAGGAGTGTCGATCTAGACTCAGGACTCAGCACTCGCAACTCAGCACTCAATTGTGGTAAATAGAATGTAAAGGTGCTACCTTCACCGGGTTGACTGATTAGTTTAATTTCGCCGCCGAAGAGACGGGCGATTTCGCGGCTAATTGATAAGCCCAATCCCGTACCGCCGTATCTCCGACTGGTAGAGCCATCGGCTTGCTGGAATGCTTCAAAAATCACTTTTTGTTTTTCGGGGGCAATGCCAATGCCTGTATCGCTGACTGAGAAGGCAATAACGATTGGAGCGCGATTTAAGTTTTGATGGTCAGAACTCCAGCCTTGCTTCGCCACCGCAATCTGTAAGCGTACCTCTCCTTGTTCGGTAAATTTAAAGGCGTTGGAGAGGAGATTTTTTAATACCTGTTGTAAGCGTTTGACATCTGAATAGATGGTGTTTGGCAATTCGGGAGTGAGTTCAATTGTAAAGCTAAGTCCTTTGCTTTGAGCAATTTGCCGGAAGGTGCGCTCAATCACATCACCCAACTCTGCCAATGGCATTGGGATCAAGTCAATCGACATCGTTCCAGATTCAATTTTAGCGAGATCCAGAATGTCATTGATTAACGTCAACAAATCAGTACCGGCTGAGTAAATTGTTTGGCTGTATTCGACTTGTTTGTTGGTAAGGTTGCGATCGATGTTATCTGTCAACAATTTCGCCAAAATTAACAAGCTGTTTAGCGGTGTCCGCAGTTCATGGGACATATTGGCGAGAAATTCTGATTTGTATTTTGAGGAAAGGGCGAGTTGTTCGGCTTTATCTTCTAAAGAAAGTCTTGCTTGTTCAATTTCCCGATTTTTGCGCTCCACTTCTTGCTTCTGCATCGCCAGCAACTCTGCTTTTTCTTCTAATTCGGCGTTGGTTTGTTGCAGTTCCTCTTGCTGTCCTTTGAGTAAATCTTCGGAAGTTTTGAGTGATTGGGCTTGTTGTTCTAAACGCTTGTTGGTTTCGCGGAGTTCGCTTTGCTGGGTTTGGAGTTCTTCAGCTAAAGATTGCGATTGTTTGAGTAATTCTTCAGTTCGCATCGATGCTGCGATCGTGTTGAGAACGATCGCTATACTTTCGGTAAGCTGATCGAAGAATGTCAGATGAATTTCGCTAAAGCGCCGGAAGGATGCTAATTCAATCACTGCTGTCACCTGTCCTTCAAAGAGTACAGGTAAGACTACGGCATTTAGGGGCGTGGCTTCTCCTAAACCAGAAGCAATTTTGACATAATCGTTCGGTACATCCGTCAGCAGAATTCGCTCTTTTTCTAAGGCGCATTGTCCCACCAAACCTTCACCCAATTGGAAACGGTTGGCTAGATGTCTGCGTTCGCGGTAAGCGTAGCTACTAATTAGTTTCAAATACGGTGTATTTTCAACAGAAGAGTCCATCAGGAAGAATACGCCGTGTTGCGCTCCTACCAAGGGTGCTAGTTCTGAGAGAATTAGTTTAGATACGGTTTCCAAGTCTCGCTGACCTTGGAGCATTCGGGTAAACTTAGCTAAGTTAGTTTTTAACCAATCTTGTTCGGTGTTTTTCTGCGTTGTCTCCCGCAGGTTGGCAATCATCTGGTTGATATTATCTTTGAGGATTGCGACTTCGCCTAATGCTTCGACGGCAATTGAACGAGTTAAATCACCTTTAGTAACAGCTGTAGCAACTTCTGCGATCGCTCGCAACTGGGTAGTAAGTGTAGCCGCGAGTTCATTTACATTATCTGTCAAATCTTTCCAAGTTCCAGCCGCCCCAGGTACTCTCGCTTGTCCCCCCAACTTCCCTTCAATTCCCACTTCCCGCGCTACTGTAGTTACTTGATTGGCAAATGTCGCTAGAGTATCAATCATCTCGTTAATTGTCTCTGCCAAGGTTTCAATTTCTCCCTTAGCATCTAACATGAGTTTCCGTTTCAAGTCACCGTTCGCAACTGCGGTGACAACTCTGGCGATACCTCGCACTTGTGCCGTTAAGTTCCCCGCCATCGAATTCACGTTATCAGTTAAATCTTTCCAAGTTCCCGCCACACCTTGGACTTGGGCTTGTCCGCCCAACTTCCCTTCAGTTCCCACTTCCCGCGCCACCCGCGTTACTTCCGATGCAAAGGAACTGAGTTGATCTACCATCGTATTAGTCGTATTCTTCAAGTCCAAAATTTCGCCTTTGGCATCGACGGTAATTTTCTTAGATAAGTCGCCATTAGCTACCGCCTTGGTAACTTCGGCGATGTTGCGAACTTGTCCGGTAAGGTTCCCCGCCATTGAGTTCACATTATCTGTTAAATCTTTCCAAGTTCCAGCAACGCCTCTGACGTAAGCTTGTACGCCCAATTTACCTTCCGTTCCCACCTCACGAGCAACCCTAGTAACTTCCGATGCAAAGGAATTAAGCTGATCCACCATTGTATTAATGGTGTTTTTAAGCTCTTGAATTTCACCTTTCACATCGACGGTGATTTTTTTGGATAAGTCGCCATTTGCTACCGCCGTGGTAACTTCGGCAATATTCCGCACCTGCGCCGTCAAACTTCCCGCCATGAAGTTTACGCTGTCGGTTAAATCTTTCCAAGTGCCGGCTACACCTTTAACTTCGGCTTGTACGCCTAGTTTCCCTTCAGTTCCCACCTCACGGGCAACTCTGGTAACTTCACTGGCAAAGGAATTGAGTTGATCTACCATTGTGTTGACGGTGTTTTTCAACTCTAAAATTTCACCTTTGACATCAACGGAGATTTTCTTAGATAAATCGCCATTAGCTACAGCTGTGGTAACGGCGGCAATATTTCGCACCTGTGCCGTTAAGCTTCCCGCCATAAAGTTCACGCTGTCGGTTAAATCTTTCCAAGTTCCAGCCACGCCGCGCACATCTGCTTGTACACCTAATTTACCCTCGCTTCCCACCTCCCGCGCCACCCGCGTCACTTCACTTGCAAAGGAATTAAGTTGATCCACCATTATATTGATGGTATTCTTAAGTTCGAGAATTTCGCCTTTGACAGCAACAGTAATTTTCTT
>NZ_JABXKI010000319.1:4852-10820 GCF_017115095.1 Nostoc sp. NMS4
TTTTTCAACTCCAGAATTTCACCTTTGACATCAACGGTGATTTTCTTAGATAAGTCGCCATTTGCCACCGCCGTTGTCACTTCGGCAATATTCCGCACCTGTGCCGTCAAGCTTCCCGCCATGAAATTCACGCTATCAGTTAAATCTTTCCACGTACCCGCTACGCCGCGAACTTCTGCTTGGCCGCCCAATTTACCTTCAGCACCCACTTCCCGCGCCACCCGTGTTACTTCTGATGCAAAGGAATTAAGTTGATCCACCATGATGTTAACGGTGTTTTTCAACTCTAAAATTTCGCCTTTGACATCAACAGTAATTTTCTTGGAAAGGTCGCCATTGGCTACCGCCGTTGTTACTTCCGCAATATTACGGACTTGAGCAGTTAAATTTCCTGCCATCAAATTCACGTTATCGGTTAAATCTTTCCAAGTACCTGCAACTCCTTTAACTTCTGCTTGTACGCCCAACTTCCCTTCAGTTCCCACCTCACGGGCAACTCGTGTCACTTCACTTGCAAAGGAATTAAGTTGATCCACCATTGTATTAACGGTGTTTTTCAACTCCAGAATTTCGCCTTTCACATCCACAGTGATTTTTTTCGATAAGTCACCATTTGCGATCGCAGTGGCAACTTCCGCAATGTTGCGAACTTGTCCGGTGAGATTACCCGCCATTAGGTTAACGTTATCAGTCAAATCTTTCCAAGTTCCAGCCACACCTTGCACTTCGGCTTGGACACCCAATTTACCCTCAGTTCCCACTTCCCGCGCAACCCTGGTTACTTCACTGGCAAAAGAACCGAGCCGGTCTACCATCGTGTTAACGATATTAGCAGTTTGGAGAAACTCACCTTGGAGAGGTCTGCCATCAATTTCTGTTGCGATCGTTTGGGATAAGTCACCATTGGCAACTGACCGAATTACCCGTGTAGTTTCGGCTGTTGGTTGAACCAAATCTGTAATTAGAGTATTGACAGAAGCAACACAATCTGACCAAGAACCCCGAACATCTCCAAGAGAGGCGCGATCGGAAATTTTGCCTTCCTTGCCAACAACATTACCAATACGTTGAAGCTCCGCCGCCATCCGCTCATTTTGATTAATAATATCATTGAGCGTGTCAGCTATTTTCCCCGCCACACCAGTATGATCTATAGGCATCCGAGCCGAGAAGTCACCCTGTTTAACAGCATTCAACGTTCTTAATAGCTGATTTAAATCTAGATTGTCGCTGTCTCTAGTTAACTGTTCGGTTGTCATAGCCTTATCCTTAATCTTGATTCTTGAGGAATTTTTTGTATTTTTTGCACTCCGTACCTAGTGAGATAACTTTTAGGTAATGCGGATCAAAATAGAGAGCAGGGAATAGAAAGTGGATCAAACTAATTTTTATGGGTGCGAGTGTAAGCAGTTGATGGAGACTGCTAACTAAATGGTATTGCCGTCGATGTATCTGGTATATCACTTAGCTAATAATAGCTAGTTGGACTCTATTATGCAGCATCAACTATCGGCGATGCCTACCTGGGTGAGTACACCATTGCACAGTAGAACACACAATGACAATTAACATTACATTTTATGATTTTTGGAATTTGAGGAAAGAGCAAATCAATAAATTCTAACTGATAACTGAGGTTTGCTAAAGTCAGAAGTATCCGGCAACTCCAAGGATTGGCAAATGGTTAGAGAGTACTCAGCCCAGAGACATCTGCCTCCGCTTGAAAGTGGCGTAGGCGTAGCCCGTCGTAGACATCGCCTAACTCGCCCTGAATTTGAACGGCGTTATGCGGCTGCACCCCATATCAAGAAAGCAGAACTGATTGAAGGAATCGTTTACGTGGCATCTCCCTTAAGACATGAGCAACACGGCAAACCCCACAGTCGGGTGATAACTTGGTTAGGAGTCTATCAATCACTAACTCCCGGCGTTGACTTAAGCGTTGAACCAACCGTCAGACTAGATTTAGACAATGAACCCCAGCCAGATGCAGCATTGTTTATTGAACCAGACGCAGGGGGACAAACCCGTTTGAGCAGCGACGGTTACATTGAAGGATCACCCGAATTGATTGTTGAAATTGCAGCGAGTAGCGTTGCGATCAATACAGGCATCAAAAAGCAGGTTTATCGCCGTAATGGGGTGTTGGAGTACGTAATCTGGCAATCTTACGAGAATCAAATTGAATGGTTTTGCCTAATTGATGGCGACTATCGATTGCTATCTCCCAGTGCAGATGGAATTATTCGCTCTCAGGTGTTTCCGGGTTTGTGGTTAGCGGTGGAGGCGCTGTTAAACAATCAGATGGTGCGAGTGTTGGAGGTGGTGCAAGCGGGGTTGAAGTCACCGGAACATAATGCGTTTGTGCAGCAGTTGCAGAAATAGAAGGTTGTTTGAAAAGTGGTTAGCTGTATCTTTGCACTTACTGATCCCCCCTAACCCCCCTTAAAAAGGAGGGAACCGGAATCAAAGTCCCCCTTTTGAAGGGGGATTTAGGGGGATCTAGAACTTTTGATACCAACAAAAGGAATTTTCAAACATCCTCTAAGAGGGCACGTCTAGCTAGGTTCATTCCAAGCCCTAATCGCTTCAATCGCAATACCAGCAGGAGCAAATAAAACCTTTACAGTCTCAATACCTACTGCTGTCACTGCTCTTTGCAAACGTACTTTGAGCGTTGGATTATTTTTGATAACTTGCTCAATCGCTTGTCTATTTTTAAGTACTGGATGACTCTCAACAGCTTGAGCCACAATAGGTTGAGCATCGATTACAGTCGGTTTATCCTGCTCCATATTCTCAAGCAACTGCTCAAGCACAGTTTCTAAATTAGCAATATCTTTTGTAGACGCGTAATTGTTTTGAGTGCCAATGTTATCACCTTGGATATTTCCTGTAACACTGCCTGTGATGTTGCCAAAGGTAGCACCCGTAAAATCATTTTTAGGAGTTTTTGACATAGTTATGAGTGTTTTATCAAGTTTGCTTAGAACACTAGTTAAAGTATCGGCGTTGTTTGTTTCCTCATTCAAAACAGAATAACAAACTTCATGGTTATAAAATTTGCACCGCTCTTGAATTTTAGAAATTGCATCGCTTTTATCCGATGATGGTGTTTTTAATTGTAACTCCCACATTTGACATAAAACTTCAGAACCAGCAATTTTTCCTAACGCAATTGCGGTACTCTTACGAACAACGGAATTTTCATCCTGCAAAGCTTTAATTAAGGCAGGTATCACTTCTTGGTTGCCGATTTCTCCTAACGCAATTGCGGCACTACAACGAACAAGGGAATCTTCACTCTTTAAAGTTTTAATTAAGGCAGGTATCACTTCTTGGTTGCCAATTTTTCCTAACGCAATTGCGGCATTAAAACAAACAATGGAATCTTCATCCTGTAAAGTTTTTATTAACGCAGATACCGCTGCTTGGTTGCCGATTTTTCCTAACGCAATTGCGGCACTCCTACGAACATTGTAATCTTCATCCTGCAAAGATTTAATTAAGGCAGATACCGCTTCTTGGTTGCCGATTTCTCCTAACGCCTCTGCGGCTCTCCAACGAACATCAGAATCTTCATCCTGCAAAGCTTTAATTAAAGCAGATACCGCTTCTTGGTTGCCGATTTTTCCTAACGCAATTGCGGCACTCCTACGAACATTGTAATCTTTATCCTGCAAAGCTTTAATTAAGGCAGATACCGCTTCTTGGTTGTCAATTTTTCCTAACTCCTCTGCGGCTCTCCAACGAATATCGGAATCTTCATGCCGCAAAGCGCTAATTAAGGTAGATATCGCTTCTTGGTTGCCGATTTTTCCTAACGCCTCTGCGGCTCTCCAACAAATATCGGAATCTTCATGCCGCAAAGCGCCAATTAAGGTAGATATTGCTTCTTGGTTGCCGATTTTTGCTAATGCCTCTGCGGCTCTCCAACGAACATCGGAATCTTCATGCCGCAAAGCGCCAATTAAGGCAGATACCGCTTCTTGGTTGCCGATTTTTCCTAACGCCTCTGCGGCAGTCCAACGAATAACAGGATCTTGATGCTGCAAAGCGCCAATTAAGGCAGATACCGCTTCTTGGTTGGCGATTTTTCCTAACGCATCTGTGGCAGTCCAACAAATAACAGGATCTTGATGCTGCAAAGCTTTAATTAAGGCAGATACCGCTTCTTGGTTGCTAATTTTTCCTAACGCCTCTGCGGCTCTCCTACGAACATCAGAATCTTCATCCTGCAAAGCTTTAATTAAGGCAGATACCGCTTCTTGGTTGCTAATTTTTCCTAACGCCTCTGCGGCTCTCCTACGAACATCAGAATCTTCATCCTGCAAAGCTTTAATTAAGGCAGATACCGCTTCTTGGTTGCTAATTTTTCCTAACGCCTCTGCGGCTCTCCTACGAACATCAGAATCTTCATCCTGCAATGAATTATTTAAAAAAGTAACGGCATCCTCAGAGTGAGTGATACCCAAAAACTCAACTTTGAGTAATTCATGAATGTCTAACTTTAAAATTAAATCGACTGTTTTTTTCTGATACTCTCGCTTTAACTCTCGTGCCAACCTAGCCCCTAACTTCAAATCCACATCTATGGCTAACTTCACCACTCGTAAAGCCTGCCCTTCATTATTCACCAACCCTAACATCAACGCCACAGGTTCTGTCCACTTCAAGCAATTTAGATAATCCCGTTTCAGCTTCTCATCACTAACATTATCAAGTTGTAGGAGTAGAGATTCTGCGGCGTAGTATTCCTGAATTAGCTGGTGGCGAAACTCAATTTCGTTATCTGTTCGCAATTGAATTAAGTGATACTTGAGCAAATCTTCTAGCCATTCTCTAGCACAACTCTCACTAAAAGCTACTTTGTTCTGTAAAAATGTTGCTAAAACATTCCTCGCTTTCTGTTTAGGAATAGTTAATCGCAACTCAGTCAAATTGTCGCCTTGCATCATTACAAGTGCTAGATGCTGCAATAAATCAGCCTGCCAGTTACGTAACCCTTCAGCAATTGGTACATCTCCCTTCAGTTTGTGATACTCTCCAGAGAACACACGAAACAGCACACCTAAACTAGTAGGAATTTGTTTGTCAGAGTTGAATACTTCACACAGCATCCACAATAACAGCGGCGTTTCCGCCAATTCCCGCAAGCGTCCAGCCAACTGTCGCAGCATTTCATCACCCACCTCTGGCAAATAGGCGCGGACAAAATGCTGCATCTGCGGTTCTGTGAGGGGTTGCATTTCCAGTTTTTTTTCAATACCTAAATCACCCCCCACCCCCAAATACCGCGTAGTAAAAATCATCGGCGTGAGTCGGCGGTATTTCTGCCGAAATCCGTCTAAATCTCGTCTAGCTTCATCGTTGGGTAATTCATTCAAACCGTCTACAAGTAACAAAAATTGCCCTCTAAACAGCAGAGATTCAATCTCTATGCTGTTGAGGTCTAAGTTATAGCGAGTCAAAAAGTCCCGAATTAAATCCAGCACCGAAGTTTTGTAGCGCCTTAACTCCACTAGCACGGGAATTTTCTGATTTGCTTCTCCTTGTTTTCCCTTTTGAGCTTCTTCCCACAACAAACGTTCTAAAGCTGTAGATTTGCCTGAACCCGGTCTTCCTACTAGCAATACATGGACGGGTGCATACTTCCGTAACCCTTCGAGGATATTCAATTGTTCAATTTTTTCTCTGTCTGGTGCTTCACCTTCTAGTTGCTGTGGTACTGTTTGCACCTTCAAACTCAACTCAAAGCCTCGGCGCGATTTTTTGGGTTCAAGTCTTTGACGGTCTATGGCATCAGTTGGCGTGTATAAATCTTGCCAATCTCTATATATGTCATCCTCGCTCAGAGATTCTAGATACCTTTGAAAATCTATGCTGTGGTCTGCAACCATAGTAGTCAATTGACCGAGGACTTTTAAGCGCTCTTTTATATAATACACAATAAAACGCTCAATTCTTT
>NZ_JABXKI010000300.1 GCF_017115095.1 Nostoc sp. NMS4
ATAGGCATGAAATTTAAATTATTTTAACTTTTACCATAAAAGTAGCGCAAGAGCCCATAATTGTTGTACAAGTTATTGTGAAATTTAGTTATGCGGCATCTCCAACTTGCTACAAATAGGTTGCGGTTTCTCATTGTCGTTTTGTTGATGGTGGGTATATTTTTTCGTTTTTTCAACCTCGATCGCAAAGTTTACTGGCACGATGAGACTTTTACTTCATTGCGGATTTCTGGTTATACAGCAGATCAAGTCAAGCAGCAAATATTTAATGGTCGCATAATTAATAAGGAAAGTTTTGCCAAATTTCAAAGTCCCAATCTAGAGAAAGGCTTAAGTGACACAATTATATCTTTGGAAAAAGACGATCCACAGCATCCACCACTGTATTATATACTCGCTCGGTTTTGGGTGGAAATATTTGGTAATTCGGTGACAGGAATCAGAAGTTTATCTGTTTTTATCAGCTTGTTGATTTTCCCCAGCATTTATTGGTTGTGTCGAGAATTATTTAAAGCATCGGGATTGGTATCTGAGGTTGCGATCGCACTTATGGCAGTCTCCCCAATTCACTTAGTATACGCCCAAGAAGCACGAGAATATATTCTCTGGATAGTGACTGTATTACTATGCAGCGCTTCACTACTACGAGCATTACGATTGGAATCAAAAAATCGAGTACTACGCATATTAAATTGGGGAATGTATGCAGTCACTTTAGCGCTTAGTCTCTATACATTTTTGTTCACTGGATTTGTTGCCGTTGCTCATGGTATTTATGTAATTTCCACTGCGAAATTTAAGTTTACAAGAACAGTCAAAGCATATCTATTAGCATCTATAGCAGGGTTTTTAGCTTTTACACCTTGGATACTGGTTTTAATAGTTAACGTGTTGCAAGTAAAGAGTTCAACAGCCTGGACAAAGAGACATTTACCCCTAGACATTTTAATTAAATCTTGGCTTTTACAGTTAAATCGGATTTTTCTTGATTTAGACTTTGGCTTTGAAAATCCGTTTAGTTATGTAATTGCGCCAATTTTTTTAGTTCTTATTGGATATTCTATTTATTTTATTTGTAAAACAACTAACTATAAAATCTGGTTGTTCATCGTCACGCTGATTATGATTCCGGCACTACCTTTAATGCTACCAGATTTACTTTTTGGGGGTATACGCTCACTCGCAGAACGTTATTTATTAGTTTCTTATTTAGGAATTCAACTAGCTGTTACTTATCTACTAGCTACGCAGCTAAATAATCAGAGTCTTGTACAACGGAGAATCTGGCAAACAATCATGGGACTAGTGATTATTTGTGGGCTAGTTTCTTATGGAGTGAGTTCTCAGGCTGAAACTTGGTGGAGTAAGGTTATTAGCTATGGTAATCCACAAGTCGCAAAAATTATCAATCAGGCTACTCATCCACTTTTGATTAGCAATGATTCTGGTATTAATTATGGGAATGTCTTTTCTCTCAGCTATCTTTTAGAGCCAAAAGTGCAGTTTCAATTAGTAAAAGGCCATTCTATCCCCAATATTCCTGATGAGTTCACTGATATTTTTTTACTAAATCCTTCAGATACCTGGCGCAAGGAAATAGAAACAAATTATAATTACAAAATGTTTGTTGCCTATGGTGACAAGAATTACTTAGTCTGGAAAATAGAAAATCCACGTAGCGACGTATTTTTTGAAAAAATTAGAACTTAGCCAAAGCTATACGCTGTAGGTATGGGCGATTTATGTAGACGAATTCGCTTCTCTACGAGAAAAGGCTTTATTGCCCTTACCTGAAATAAATATTAAACTAATTCTCATCTGAAATTAATTTAACTAATGATACGATACTTTAAATTATACTTTATGATGAATTAAATTTTTCATTGAAAAGTGTTGTATGCAAATAATAGATTTTCTTGGTCTTTTACATCCTGCGATCGCAATTATATTCGTGTTTCCACTCATCGGTACAGTAGTTAACTTTGCTTGGCAAACACGCCAACGCAGATTGCAAATTTTAGCAGGGAATAAGAGTAAAATTCCTCCAGTGGTGGGTGCAGAACATAAGCAGTTAGGTGAAAGGCTGACAGGTGCAGTTGTTGGATTAACTTTAATCGGATTAAGCTACCCTATTGGCAAAAATATTATCAAAAATCAATTGTGGAATAAAACACCTTTCCAAGTCATTTTTATCCTACTAATATTTGCTGCCACCATCGCCTCCTTAGTATTTCTTTATCGGGCAAAGCAGAAAATGTGGCGGGCAGTTTTTGCAACTTTAACTGGTGCAGGTTTAGTAATTATAGGCTGTCAAGATGGCGTATATCGCCTCACTCAAGAGTGGTATTGGTCACATTATTATATTGGGATTACCGCAGCATTGCTGATGATTTTTTCACTAGCAATTGTTCAAGATATTTATCAAGATAAATCTAATCGCTGGCGTATCGTCCATACGATTTTAAACTGCATTGCTTTGTTGCTATTTATTGGACAAGGCATGACAGGAACGCGAGACTTATTAGAAATTCCCTTGAGTTGGCAAGAACCCTACATTTATCAGTGTGATTTTGCCAATAAAACTTGTCCAACGCCAAATCCTCAAGCACCAAAATAACCCAATGCCCAATGCCCAGTGCCCAACTATAATAATTTACTTGCCAAATCATTCTAGTGGCAGAGTGACAATTACTGTTGTGCCAACACCCTGCTCACTTTCTAATTGAATATGACCACCATGTAACTCCACACACTTTTTAACTATAGTGAGTCCTAGTCCTGTTCCTTGAATTATACCCACATTACTGGCGCGATAGAAGGTTTGAAATAGATGAGTTTGGTCTTTGAGAGGAATTCCCATTCCCCGATCTCTGATCTGGAAAATTGCGAGGCGATCTTTGCAAATCAAATCAAACCAAATAGTGTCATTTTGAGGGGAATATTTGATGGCATTGGAAATTAAATTGGTTAAAATACAATTTAGTAAGTCTTCATCCATTTGGGCTTGGGTTGATTCACCTTGAAAAGTAAAGATAATGCTGTGCTGACTACCTGCATTTAGTTGAAGAATATCTGTGAGTTCACTACAGAAATTTTCTAAATTTAAAAGTGTAGGGTTGTATTCGAGTTTGGCTGCTTCCGTTTTACTCAAGAACAATATCTCATCTAAGAGATTAAGCATCTGGTTGATAGCATTTTGTATTCGCTCAAAATATTTAGTTCTACGGACATCAGTTAGTTTATTACTGTTGTATTCAAGGATATCTACAGCCGTCCGAATCGTAGTCATAGGGGTACGGAACTCGTGGGAAACCATTGCTACAAAGTTTGACTTTAACTCGTTGAGTTCCTGTTCCTTTGCCAGCGCTTGACGGGTGCGTTCTTCACTCTCGCGTAGTTGGTTGATAATTTCGCTTCTTTCAATGGCATAGCGAATGGCACGTACTAACCATTCTATAGTCATTTTATCTTTAACTAGATAATCTTGCGCTCCTTCTGCTAATGCTTGCAGTGCTAAATCTTCATCATCAAGACCTGTTAATACCACAACTGGAATATCAGGTACTGCGGCCCGAAATTCTTTTAACGTGTCCAGTCCAATAGAGTCTGGAAGGCTTAGGTCTAACAAAACTAGGTCGAATCTGCGTTGCTTTCGACTCCCTATCTGAGAATTATCAAGGGTGGATGCAGAGTTTTCCCTGCTAGCTTCTATCGCCTCAGATAACCGTTCAACGTGTAACATCTGCCATTGTTCTTGATCTGCATTTAAAAATATCCGGTGTAGCAGATGAGCATCACTTGTACTATCTTCTACTAATAGAATGTAAATTGCGAGTTTTTCCATAGTACAGGGTTATATCAATTTGTTAGATAATCACCTGATTTTCTATTTATCAGACAGGGTTTAATTCTCTGGTGCTATAAGCAACAACTGAAATTTCTAAACCAATTACTTTTCTTATTTTTTGATTTCGGTTAATACTTCGCGCCATCCATTTCTGGAAGATTTAGATCGAGTAAGATTAAATCTGACTGAGGAAAATTAGTAAACTCTTTTTGCTCCCGTAAGTAGTTCATAGCACTTTCACCATCCTCAACCCAGTGCAAGTTGTTGGCGATTTGAGCATTTAAAAAGCTTTTAATAGTTAAGTTAGCATCACCAGGAGAGTCTTCAACCAGCAAAATTTCAATGGGTCGCAATGCTTGACAGGAAATCATACGCTTATTAGAAGGTTACTAAGCAGTTGTTAAGTATATATATTTAAAGATACCTTAATTTGCGTTGACGGTAAAATAAAATACTGTTCTTACGTCTGGTTCCGATTCAGGCCAGATGCGACTACCGTGCCGTTCAGCGATTTTTTTGCAGATAGCTAGACCAAGATAGCTAGGCCGAATGGCACTAAGAAAAGCCCAAAGACTTGTCTCACCAAGTTCCCAGCCTCTAGGCTGGGAACCAGTCAGATTAAGGGCTGTATCTTTTCTTAGTGCCATTCGCTTATGACCCCAAAAAAATAAGTGAATAATTGTAGCTGTTACACTACATATTCACTCGATACTTACTGTATTAGGGTGATTATAAAAAGCCCGACGAGATGATTAAAACTTGGGAAAGTTCAAACCAATTAACGTGACTCAGTTCCTTGATTGGGGCTACCTGCTACAGAATCTTCTCCTGGTGCTTCTGGAGTAGCAGTTTTTTTAGCATCACTCTTTTCAGCATCGCCAGTTTTGCGGATACCTTCTTCGATAGGGGTTTGGTAGCCACCAGAAGCGGTAGGAGTAGCTTCTTGATTATTAGATTTTTCTTTTTGTTGTTCAGCCATGACTACATTCCTAATGATTTAATCTTGCGACTATCTTAAAAAAATTAGGGGTGTGAGTGTATCTATCCAGAATATAGTTATGGCTGATTCGTCCCTCTATCGTAAGTATTGTTTAGTACTATTCATGTATGCTGATGAAAATCCACAAATATAGAATTTGTTAACCTTAGAACGCTTGCTGTCATTAAGAGAGAACTTGGAATGGGTTTTATATCCAAGATGCTTTTAAAATTGCTTTATTGATAGTTGACAAAAAATACCAAATCATCTATATGGATCTGAATGAATAGTATGGTGTGATGATTATGATACAAACTATCAAAGTGTAACTAATGAACCAGAGCAATCTATCGTTACCATCTGGATGTATCCTTCGCAAGGCAACCTCTGCGGATCAGTGGTCGATTCGATTGCTGGTATTTTCAGCGAAACTCGACCCAACTCAATTAAATTGGCAGCAATTTTGGGTAATTGAATGCGATGAGAATTTGATAGCTTGCGGACAGCTACGTAATTTCTCAGGGGCACAAGAACTTGGTAGCTTGGTCGTTGCATCAGCTTGGAGGGGTCGCAGTTTGGGTAGTTTGCTAACACAGCATTTGATTAATACAGCAACGCAACCACTTTATTTGGAATGTTTAGGTCAACGGCTGGTACAGTTTTACAGTTGCTTTGATTTTGTGCCAATATCTTTTGAAGACTTGCCACAATTTCCCAAGACAATAGGCTTATCTACGCTCAAGGATAAATTTAGATTCTCGCAGTTAGCTAAAAGGCTGCTCAAAGTTCCTGTGGTGTTTATGGAATATCGAGGTCGGACTAATTCGTAATTTTGGCAGCGTGAGCAGAAATTAGCTATGTCCTTTGCTGTATGGCGGGAGCAATAGTCAGTATTATAATAAAGCAGCATAAGGGCAGGGCGAAACCCCGTCGCTTCCGACTGAAGAAGAGTGAATCGTATACACAACCATGAATGTACAACTTGTTAATTCCCTCGTAGAAGTGGTACTAAACCTCTCCCCTGAAGAGCAAAAACTCTTTCAAGAAAAGCTTAGTAACAAGCATTTAACCTTACTAACTAGTAAACCTCAAACATCATCAGAGAGATTATTACTTTGGCAGGAGTGGATAGATACAGCACCAAAAAGCTATGCCAACCTTGATGATGAAGCTCTGCGTCGAGAAAATATCTACGATGATGAAGTAGGCTACAACTTATAAGATTTCAGGTAAACGCACCCACGATTTACGCATACAAGCAGTAGTGCTTGCCCATAACATCAGCCATATTCTGACTTTAAACCCAAAAGACTTTGTAGAAGTTGAAGGAATCACTATTGTTCATCCCAATAGCATAAAGAGCTAGAGGCTGGGATAAGCGTGCGATCATAATTTTGATACAAGATGTTTCCAGCCCTTTATTCTCCCTCATTCGCTATTTTTAACTTGGAGGTTTAGCAAAAATCGTTAGTAAGACAGGCCCTAGTAAATAATGGTGATTCAAACACAATAGCCCAGCAGAGGAGCCAAAAAGTTGACGCTGATTAGGGCTGTAGAGTCTAATTCCACGGGGAGAGATGGGTAATAATTGAGGTTCTGTCTCTTTTTTGGAAGTAATGTCAACCAAATAAAAGCGTCCACCAGGAGAAAGTACCCGTGCTATCTCACTAACCACCTGTTTAGGTTCCAAATAGTGCAAGAAGCTGATAGTACTGAAAACGGCATCAAATTGACCATCAGCAAAGGGAAGAGACTCAGCTTTGCCCTCAATATAAATTATGCGTGGACGGTGGCGGTTGCTCTGTCTTGCTACCCGCAACATATTAGCAGATAAATCCAATCCGGTAGCTCGTAGATCGGGAAACTGAGTAGCAAGGCGTTCAAGTAAGCGTCCAGTACCACAGCCGATATCAAGTACATTTGCTGGCTCTGGTAAATTGACGTACTCCAACAAGCGTTGGTGAATGGCTCGATAAAACACTGAAGGAAAGAACCAATCGTAACTTGATGCCCAGAGGTCAAAAAGTAGCTTTTTGTTATTGAAAAAGTTATCAGTCATTAGTTTTCGCAGCTTTCTTAAAGCTTGATGCTTTTTGAGGGTAAGTTTAGCTGCGCCTCCAAGAATTTGGTTAACTATACAAATTAACTATACAAATTAACTATAGCGGTTCTGAATTGGTTGTAATATTGGGCTTTTGTCGGGTTAGTTATACAAAGCTAAAGACGGACTAATATCTAGGTTCAATGCCAGATAAAATTAATGTTTCTACCGATTGGCTATCGAGGGGTTGGGAGAAAAAATATCCCTGTGCATATTTGCATTTCATCACTCTAAGTTGTGCTAGTTGCTCTAGTGTTTCTACGCCCTCTGCTATTACATCTATATTTAGACTTTTTGCTAGGGCGACGATCGCTTGAACAATCTCTAAGTTTTCTCCATTAGCACCAATTTTAGCAATAAAGGAGCGATCGATCTTCAAAGCGTTACTGGGAAAGCGGTGCAGGTAACTCAAGGATGAATAGCCGATGCCAAAATCATCTAGGTGTAACTGGATATTCATCTGTTGTAGTTGTAATAGCATAAAAGTTGCTAATTGCATATTTTCCATAAGTACGCTTTCGGTAATCTCCAGCTTTAAACTGCCAGGTTCTAAACCAGTCTCTAGTACAACACGGCGGAAATGAAATGGCCATTAAATAGCCAGAACTTTACCTGTGTATGTCCACTTAAAAGGTTTAGCCATTGTTTGATTAAAGTAGTCAATAAAAGCAAGAATTCTAGTTTTGAGGTCATCCTGACTTTTGAAGCTGGCACGTTTGAGTAACTTCCGTACCAAAATACTAAACCAAATCTCAATAAGGTTTCGCCAAGAAGAATGTTTAGGTGTGTAATGAAAAACAATTTGATGTGTGGGGTCACTCAAAAAAGCGGCTCTTGTTTTCATTGATTGGAGAATGCCACTTTCACCTTTAACACCAAGGTCAATATTTAACCCTTCTTTTTCAGCGACAAGACGAACTAATGATTCAGACTGGTGAGTGTTCAGACAGTCCATAATCAAATTCCATTTCCGAGCATTCGGATCACTTTCAATCGTTCGACGAATATTTTGAGCAAAATCAAATTCAGTCCTTGTATCTCCACAAGTTGCTTCAATAATTGTGCCTGTAGCAACATCAAAATTGGCGATGAGCGTTTGTGTGCCATGACGAATATACTCAAATTCCCTTCTTTGCACTTTTCCAGGTCGCATGGGTAGGTCTTTTTCGAGGCGTTCCCTCGCCTGAACACCTGTCATTTCATCAATAGAGATTGTTCTCTCCCCGTTTTGGTGATGCTCAATTGCTTTGGTATATAAAGTAGTAATATTTTCGACTTTGCGATCAAATTCTTCATCCACAGGGGGGGTTAACCAGTAGCGACTCTGGTGGGGCTTTAATTCTGCTTCCTCTAATAATCTTCCTACATGGCGAGCAGATATGCTTTCAATTATCCCTTGTTTCATAATTTCATCGGCCAATTCACGGGAAGTCCAATGACTTATCTGTCTTCCAGAATCTTCGGGTGGAGAACAAGCAAGTGCGAATAACTCGACTACTTGCTCCATACTAAACTTCGCAGGTGTGCCAACACGCTCTAAATCTTCTAACCTTTGACTGACCAATAACTGACTATCACTGCTGGCTAACCATCGGTTTCGCCATAAAATCACCATATTTCGACTAATATTTAATATTCGAGCTATTTCTCGGTTATTTTTGCCCAAGTTGGCATATAATACTATTTTTCCCCGCAGTGCTATTTGCTGTGGCGTGTTATGTCGCTTAATCAACTGTTCTAGTTCTGACTGTTCATCATCCCTCAGTTTTAATGTTTGTGGTGCTAATCTTGCCACACGCTGATTCCTTTTTATAACTCAAAACAACTTTAATTGTACTTACTTATTATCTCATCATAATGGTTCATTAACTTACGCCGCGCTGTACTAGTGCCTCGCGCAACTCGCGGGCAACAGCAGGGGTAAGTCGTGCTAGATTGCCTTTAATGATGTAGTCATGGGCACCAGCTTTCATGGCGGCGACTGCGGTATCTTCACCAATAGTCCCTGAGACGATAATAAATGGTAGGTCAAGTCCACTTTCCTTAACCTGCTTCAATGCAGCAGGGGCGCTAAAGGTCGGCATAGAATAATCACAGATAACGATATCCCATGTTTGCCCTGCGATCGCAGTTTTCATGGCTGTAGGTGTATCAATCCGTTCAAAGGTTACTTCATAGTCACCACGTTGTAGTTCACGCAGCAGCAACAAAGCATCATCTTCTGAATCCTCAACAAGTAATACGCGCAGAGGTATACTCATGTAATTCGTAATTCGTAATTAAGAAAGTCAGCCTTACGTCTATAACCTGATTTTGGAGGATTGGTAGAAGCTATGTTCTTGGCGGTGATTCGTTCAAGACAAACCAGTACAAACCTAGTTGTCGCACTGCTTCACTGAATTGGGAAAAGTCTACTGGTTTGCGAACATAGCTGTTAGCACCCAAGCTATAACCATTGATTAAGTCTTGCTCCTCTTTGGAGGAAGTGAGAATGACGACGGGAAGGATTTTTGTTCTGTCGTTGGTTCGTAGCTGTCGCAAAACTTCCAGACCATCCATTTTAGGCAGTTTCAAATCCAAAAGGATGAGATTGGGCATAATGCTCATGTCGCGATCGGTGTATGCACCTTTACCAAAGAGATAATCTAGGGCTTCCACCCCATCGCGTGCTACCACTACCTCGTTCATAATATTGTTTTTCTTAAGTGCGCGCAGAGTTAGCGCTTCATCATCAGGATTGTCTTCTACAAGTAAAATCATGTTGTATTCCTATAATTAAAGGGTGAAGTAAAATGTTGCGCCTTGCTCCACTGTGCTTTGGGCCCAAACCCGGCCACCATGACGGTGAACAATGCGCTGCACAGTAGCTAGTCCAATGCCAGTACCTTCAAACTCAGTCATGGCGTGTAGGCGCTGAAAAGCACCGAAGAGTTTCTCAACATAAGCCATATCAAAGCCTGTACCATCATCACGGACAAAATATACATGAGTATTAAGCTGCTGTACAAGCCCAAATTCTATCCTTGCTCTTTGATGTTTTCCTGTAAACTTCCAGGCATTACCCAGTAGATTTTCTAGCACGATCCGTAATAGATGAGGATCACCATTAGTAACCAACCCCGGCGTAATGATAAACTCTACTTGGCGTTCTGGTTGTGTTTTGTGCAACTCTGTAGCGATCGCCTCCACCAGTGCGCTGAGATAGACCTTTTCGCAACGCATCTCACTGCGCGTCAATCGTGATAGATTCAGTAAATCGTCGATCAATTGTGCCATCCGTTGGGTAGCTGCACGCACTCGTTGGAGGTAGTTTTGACCTAATGCGTCCAGCCTGTCAGCATAATCTTCTAGGAGTGCTTGGCTAAAGCCGTCGATGCTCCGCAAAGGGGTCCGCAGATCGTGAGACACAGAATAACTAAATGCTTCCATCTCTTTGTTAGTGGCTTCGAGTTGTGCTGTGCGTTCTGCAACTCGCTGCTCAAGCTGGACGTTCAGGCGGAGAATCTCTGACTCTGCTTTTTTGCGTTCATTAATTTCAGTTTGTAATTCTTCGTTAGTGTTTCTCAGTTCAGCAGTCCGTTTATTAACCTTTATTTCTAACTCATCACGAGCTTTTTGCAGAGAATTTTCCATCCGTTTGCGTTTGACGAGTTCCTGATTAGTAATCGTGGCTGCTAAACCAACGATAATAGAAGCGATAATACTGCCAAAAATAGTTAGGAAAGTTGTTTGATGAGCGCTGGCGTTCGCCTCAATTGAGCGCTGTTTCAATAACTCATTTTCTTCGTTCTCCATCGCTGTAGTCAGCATCAGGGGAAACGCATCTAATTTGTTTTGACAAAATGTAACTTATATGAACGCAGA
>NZ_JABXKI010000162.1 GCF_017115095.1 Nostoc sp. NMS4
CCAATAAAGCTGGAATATCTAACTTTTCTGGGCATCGAGGCAAACAGTCACCGCATTCTGTACAGCGATCGCCTTTCATTCCAGGGAACCAGTGACCAGCATTTTCAAACATTCCATAACGATATTGGCCATAGTCTTTCATGTCGTATGCCACTGCAAGATTACGTAACCGCAATACCTCTGGAATATTGATATTTTCTGGACAGGGCAAACATGCATAACACTGACTACACTTATCAGTTTCCAAAGCAACTTTTTGGTGATTTTCTAATTGCTGGAAAGTGGAAATTTCTGCTGATGTTAACTCTGAATCATCGTCAGCAACTTGCAAAGGTTCCTTTAATTCCCCTGGGTTTGCTGGCCCGATACTCAAAGTAGTAATACGGCGATCTGCAAGTAAAAACCGATAGCTAATATCTAAGGGTAAATACGGATAACATAAGTCTTTTAGGGTTTGGGGTGGCGTGTAGAGTCGTCCTCCCTTATCAGCAGGAGAAATAATAAAAATGCCCATATCCTTCTCGGCAGCTAGTTGAATCGCTGGTGCGTGCCGTTGAAAAAAATAGTAATAATGCAGATTGACAAATTCAAATAAATCTGTATTAACTGCGGCTTGAATTACCTCTAATGGCCCGTGGGTGGAAAAACCAACGTGTCGCACTCGACCATCAGCAACAGCTTCCTCTACTGCTTGCATACAGCCATTTTTGGCTTGCACCCACTCTAAATGTTGCCAAGTGTTCACACCATGAACACCCAAGCAATCTAAATAATCTAGTTGTAATCGTTCTAGAGATTCGTCAATGCACCGACGCATGGTGTCAGCATCTGCTGTGGGTGAGATTTTGGTAGTGACATAAAGCTTCGTTCGGGGTACTGACAACCCAGCTTTTAGCACCCTACCAAGATATTCCTCACTTTTGCCGTAACCTCTGGCGGTTTCTAAATGATTAATTCCTAGCGCTAAGGCTTCTTCGATAGTCTGGTGAGCATTTTCAAAATCAGCCAAGTAGCGCATTGTTCCCAAGGAAAAAACCGAGAGGCGCAGATTCGTTTTTCCAAAGCGTCGGTATTGCATAAATTAAGTTCTGAGTGCTGAGTGCTGAGTAGAAACACGATTAATATTGTCTCTATAAAAGTGGAAAGTGAAAAAGAAAGAATAAAGAAATTATTTTATTTTCTAGATTCTTTATTCCTCATTACTCAACACTCATTACTCAGCACTTAGCACTCTACTAACTGTCGCCATTACCAAAGCGCTTGATCAAATCTTCAGGACGGAGATTGGAAATAAATTCGCGGAAGGCTTGCTGTTCGGCTTCATCTGCATCACGGTCAACGGGGATAGAAGCATCGGCAATAACTTCTTCCATTACCCAAATGGGGGTATTTGTACGGAGGGCAATAGCGATCGCATCGCTAGGACGCGCATCAATTTCTTTTTTGACTTCGCCTTGCTGGACAATTAAAGCTGCATAAAATGTATCCTTTTGCAGGGAATGAATAATTACCTTTTCTAGAGTCATATTCCAAGTCTCTAGAATATTCACAATCAGGTCGTGAGTTAAGGGTCTGGGAGGCTTCTGATTATCCAGTGCGCCCATAATTGCCCTAGCTTGTTCCTGACCAATGTAAATTGGCAAAGCCCGCCGATCTGAAGAATCTTTCAAAAGGACAATCGGGCTGCGGGTTATGGCATCTAATGCTATGCCAGCGACTTTCATTTCAATCATTACCTAAGCCTCTACAATGCTTTGAGAGCCTTTGACGCAGTGTAACAAATAGCACCTCTTTTTAGGCGGTTTGGTGACAGTAATAAACATAAGCATTCGTTCTCTATAATTGCTTCTATTAAACTCCGAACTTGTGGTGAAAACCAGAGTAAATCAAATTGGTCTTCTTAAAGAATAACCTTCTTAACCAAGTATGCCCTCTGAAGGATGCTAATGTGTTAATATTCCTATCCCAAAAAAAGTCAGAAAATATACTTGGATGTTAGAGATTTGTGTGACAATTACCAATTGATTTCAGGCAAAATTAGGCAATAAATAGAGTTAGTTTGACAAAAAAGCCGTGTTTACAGGATTAATCCAAGCATTAGGAACGATGGAACCCTTAGGGGGCGATTCTTGGCAAATTACTTGTGTAAGCCAGTCGGGTGAAGTAATTATGCAAGATTTGGCTTATGGTGACAGTGTTGCTGTAGATGGTGTTTGCCTGACAGTGGAACAAGTTTTAAAAGACGGGTTTATTGCCACTGCTTCACCAGAAACTCTCCGCCGCACGACATTGGGAGGCGAGCAAACCCAACAGAGATATGTCAATTTAGAAGCGTCGTTAAGGGTAGGCAGCAAAGTTGGCGGTCATTTTGTGATGGGTCATGTAGACGGCATCGGTCGATTGCTAGTGGCAGAACAAACAGCTAGTTCTTGGGAAATGACCTTTATTGCTTCCGTTGCGATCGCACGGTACATTGTCCCCAAAGGTAGCATTGCCGTCAATGGCATCAGCCTTACAGTCGCCGCTTATGAGCCAGAACTCTCCCAATTCAAAGTGGCAGTAATTCCCCTCACATACAGCGAGACAAATCTTCGCTATTTAGTTTCTGGGAGTTGGGTAAATCTAGAAGGGGATATTCTCGGCAAATACGTGGAAAAATTCCTTTACTCTGGCAACCCACACACCAGAACCACTGATGACAATAGTATAGATGGCATTACACCCGCATTCTTAGCAGAACACGGGTATCTCTGAATTTTAGATTTTAGATTTTGGATTTTGGATTAATTTAAAATTTAAAATCCAAAATCCCAAATTTTCAATCTAGCTGCCCGGTTGCTGGCTTACCTGAGCAGTTTGTAAACCTCGCACTAACTGGCTAAGGGCGCTTTGTAATTCCACGCCTGGGTCAGTAGCAACCCACCCATCTTGTGTTAGGTGGCGGACTTCAAAGTGCAGGTGAGGGCCTGTGGAAGCACCGGTGCTGCCAACTCGCCCGATGACAGTTCCAGGTTGTACCCATTGTCCGGGTTGAACAAGGATTTCTGACATGTGACCGTAGAGAGTTTGTTCAGCAGATTTGTGATTTAGGATAACGGTTAAACCATAACCACCCATCCAGTTAGCAGTTTCTACTTGACCAGCAGCAGCAGCCAAAACGGGTGTTCCTGTAGGCGCACCCAAGTCTGTACCAGCATGGAAGCGTTGATTACCTGTAATTGGATGAACTCGCCAACCAAATAAAGAAGTAATGGGAGCGGGAATAGATAATGGATACATCATTCCCGTACCACTATAGGCGACTCTCCCCATGTAAGGGATTTGCGGCAATACTGATGCCAGTGAAAAGTCGTAAGCTACGTTACCGGGGCGGGGTGCAATGTTGCCATCTGCCATTGGTGGCGGTAAAGTCCCACCGCTCGGCGCGATGGGAGTTGCACTCACTGTTGTGGGGCTGAACTCGCCGGGACTGGGGATAAACCGATTCGGGCGAAATGCGCTCTTGGTGACACTATTAGAACCACTTTCAGCAGCCCGCCATCTGCTGGTGTTACCAGTAGTTGCAATCTGCCGCACGGGTGGAACTACTGGCAATTGGGCGTTTTGACTTCTTCTCAGCCAATTAGGTGCTGATTTACCATTAGAATCAGCTACACTTCTTTGTGGTACTTTGGCGCAAACGCCGCCTAATACACTTTGCCCTGATGGTAAAACCGATCGACAACCACTGGAGCGTTCTGTAAGAATTACAGAATTTGGTGCTTGATAAGTACCTGTTGCACCACTGTCATAACTATTAGGATCGATATAGGCGTTATTATAATCCTTGGTTTTCTCCGCCGTTGCACTAACAGGGCTGTTGGAGTTATTTGATGGTTGAGCAACTACTGGAAGTTTTTCAGGTGCAGAGCGGGTAGGGGTATTGGGTTGTTGCTGTCTCACCCTTACAGGAGTAACCTGGGAGGCTTCTACTTTGGGCTTTGACTGTCTGATAATCACAACAGGTTCAGCAGTTTCGATTTTGGGTGTAGACTGCTTAACTGGCTCTTTTGATTGAGCAACCTCTGGCTTGCCTAGTCTCTGTCTAAGTCTGGCTCGCCGTTGGGAAAATTCCGGTTGTGCTTGGGCAGTTTCCGGTGCAACAGCCTGTTTTTTAACTGGATTTGTAACTGCTGTTGGTTGAGAACTTTCAACAGTGGGAACGATGTTATCTATTTGTGGTGTTTCCGTTTGGGCAAACACGAAGCCACCGCTAAGGAGGCTAAAGCTACTTAGCCAACAGAGGCTCTGGGCTGGTAGAGTTGAGGCAAAACGTTTTTTTGTTAGACCTTGCTGCCATAAGTAATGCAAACGATAAGGGGCAGAATTTTTGCGCTGCGTCATTTGTTCTCTCAGTTGTGTGTAATTAGCCTAAAGAGATGATGCTAGTGGTTTGTCTTGCCCAAAGAGCGAAATTTTGAACAAACCTCAAATTTAAACGGAAGATTTATGGTACCCCAAACTGATTGTACCGGGTTCAATATAAATTTCCGGTGTAATTAGTTCCTTTATATTGTACGTTTCTAAATCAACTCGTAAATTTCCTTGAGGAGTTACCCCAACTACAGTACCTGAAAGATTATTGACGTAGACTCGCTCGCCTATGTTTGTAAGCAACTCTAGATAACGAGACAAGAGTATATTTACTCCTTCTTGAAAAAGGCACTCCATACCGGATTCTATTCCCAGCAAGACTTTAGAGGTGAGCATTTCCAGACACGAAATTGGTCTGATATCTTGGGAAGCTTGCCACGATTCCAGATTGATTCCAGTTTCTGGTACTGGGTTCGTCCAGTTAATACCAACACCAATTACTGCTTGGGTGATTTGTCCTTTGTTTACTTTGGTTTCTGTCAAAATGCCGCCTAGTTTGCGACCATTTAAAACTAAATCGTTAGGCCATTTTATCCGAACATCTATACCGCATTGGCGCAATTGCGACGCAATTCCCCAAGCAGTAGCGAAAGTTAGTTGGTAGCTTTCATTAGCCTCTATTTTATGGTCGAAGGGTTTATGGTCGAAAGAAGTTGCCACGGAAAGATATAATCCCCCAGCCGGAGAAATCCATTGGCGGCCCCATTGTCCCCGCCCAGCAGATTGCACAGCTGCGATTACTACTGTTCCTGAAATAGCGCCTTGGTTGAGTAAGTTCCAGAGGGTTTGGTTGGTTGAGGAGAGGCTTTCAAAAAAGTGAAGCGAAAATGGTAAATATGTATGTTTGCGCCCTGCTTGCAAGGCTGCTTCCAAGTTTTGCAGATTAAATCCCACAGCAGTTAACCCAAATTCCATTGTTCAAGTTAGCATTGATTGGCTGATGAGTGATTTTTGTTTAGGTTTGGTTGAAGATGCACACTTGGCACTGGCACAATTGGGAAGGACTGCCTTATCTAACTTGTAGTATTTTGGAACATTGGCATCACGGCTTTTTTACCCAGCAGTTTTGGCCGCGATCGCCACAAGTTATCACAGAAGTATTGCAACCAGAGGCATCAGTTTACCGCTTAAAGCAGGTTCATGGCAATACTGTTCTCACCCCTCAAGAAGTTGACAGCCTCTTAAGTACTGCTGAGGAAGATTTAGCATTGGCGGATGGTTTAATGAGCGAGCAGCCTCTACAAGCGGTTTGGGTCGCTAGTGCAGATTGTACACCCGTGTTGATTGGGGATGTGCAAACTGGACGGGTGGCAGCATTACACGCGGGTTGGCGGGGGACTGCGAAGAAGATTGTACCCTTAGCGATCGCTCGATTACAATCTCAAGGCAGTAAACTCGATGATTTGAGGATTGCGATGGGACCTGCGATCGCTGGTGAGGTTTACCAAGTCTCCATCGAGGTGGCTGCCGAAATCGGGGCTAGTATTATATCACATAATGAGGAAGAAAAAATTGTCAAGGCATTGTACGAACTACCAAATTCACCTTTACTAGAAGATCCTAATCCAGGAAAGGTACGGCTAGATGTGCGGCGAGTGAATACCTTACAACTGGAAAATATGGGAATTAGTACAGAACAAATTGCGATCGCACCTTATTGTACTTTCCAAACTCCAGAGCATTTCTTTTCTTATCGTCGGGAGAAAGAAAAAAAAGTACAGTGGTCAGGGATTGTTAGCGGTAAAACGAGTCAGTAGCCATGTTGAAATCAGATTCTGAATTTATGCTGGGGTTTGGATAATGGAAAATTTTTTCCTAAGTTTTGACGGAATTTGTGTAAGTAAATTAATTGCTATCTACCATTTCAAGGGTTAATATTCCTTTTGGTTTATTAACGACCAACTGCATAATGTCCAGCCACAACGAACCTATTATGGTATCAGGAATATCATCTCCAACATGGACGGGAATTATAACTTCAGTTCCATCAATAATAAGTTTGCCTTCATAGATATCGAATCGTGCTTCCCCTCGTGCTGTCCGCATTTCAATCTGTGCGGTCATCAATGACCATTCCAATACTTCCAAGTCTTGAGTATTGATAGCTAACCACCCATCTGTAAACCCAGTATCGAGTAAAGCTTCAACAGAAAATTTATCATTATTAGCAGCAACAAGCTGAATTTCAAATAATAGTTCGCCATTATCGCCAAACGAACCTGAAATCATAACCTGCCGCAGGTTCCTGTATCGTTTAGTCGGAATATAGTAAGTTTTACTTCGTTAGTATTGCCATAAGTATCATGAATTTTTTGCATTATCCCTAAAAGTGTTGGCTCAATGAGATACTGTTCTGTTTCAGGGTCGATGGCAATATGCCAGTTGTAATGCATTTCGATCAAAGTTGGACGTAAGCGCTCGAAAACAGCACGACACCGCATAGCAAGAGCATCACGTTTTTCCTGACGGTGGCGTACTTCTTCAGGTGCTAAGGTTGATGCTGGTAGAATGCGGGTGCGTCGTGGCTGAGATATCTGTGTCATATCATTCCCTGTTTATATCGAGACAAAAACCTAACTCAAAGCTTCACTCAAAAACTCACAGTGCATTAAAGCGCCATCCACCAAAGATTGGATTTTCTCTGATGATAAAGGCTCGCCATTGGCGTAATGCTCCATCCAAGTCAGACCAATCAAATTGGGGTCATCGGGTAAACTTGCTAAATCCCATCCAGGCATTTCCAAATCTTCCATGAGGCGATTTACTTTGGGGTCATAACTGAGAGCAAAACAGCGACAACCTTCAGCAGCAGCCATAATTAAACTGTGCAAACGCATTCCAATTGCCATTTCAACGCCGCGAAACACACCTTTTAAAAGTTGCGGATCTTCCAGACACAAAATCTTGCTGACATCTTTAAGATGTGGTTGAATGGCTTCGGCAATACTTAAATCTTCACTTTTTTGAAATGGCAGTAATAAAATAAATGCTTGCGTAGCTTTTTGAAAGTCAACCAAAGCACGAGTTAAATTTGCCAGACGTGTTTCTGTAAGTTGAGGATGCGATCGCAACGTTACCGCAACTCTCGGCGCAGGTAAATCCCAAAGTCCTGGTACTGGTTTAGATTCCAACGCCCAAACCGGGTCAGGAGCTATAATACAAGGAATTTGCCAATCAGATAATAAAGCTGCACTGGCGCGATCGCGGACACTGATTTTGGTACAATTACCAAAGGTTTGCCGTGCTAACCAACGAGTTTGGGGACGCACCAAAGGGCCGATACCCTGCGCCCAAGCAATGGTTTTCAAACCCATTTTCTGCGCTAATGCCATCAGTCCCCCATAATAAAATGGGCTGATAGTACTAGTAACATCTTGAATCAGACTCCCGCCGCCCCAAATCAAGACATCACAAGAGCGTAAAGCTTGTAGTACAGGTAAAACAGCCATGCGATCGCAAGTTTCTACATTATAGCGATCGCGCGTTTCCTCTGGATTCCCAGAAAGCACCACAGGCGTTACGTGAGATGGTAACATTTGCAAAAGCGTTGCTAACAAAGCTTCGTCACCACCATTACCTTTACCGTAATACCCAGACAATAACGCCCTTATCTTGACCATTTTGGATTTTGGATTAACGTTTAGGTGTCAGTCCATTAATATAAAGCCAAAGCGCTTTACAAAATTCACCGTCGCCTTGTATATTTTCCTTCAGCTTATTTCCATCGTATTCTCGACTGTATTCCCCCCAAGGGTTATGAAGATTTACGTAGTAAAGCCCTTGTTCCTCTTTTTATGCAGCCCCTTCCGGGCGGGTGTGGGATGTGGGGTATAGGGTTGCAGGTTAAAAATTAGCCCTGAAGTGAGGTTTAAATCCTCGCCCCTTGTGGGCGAAAAAATCCTTGCATTCACTGGTAGGTTGAAACCCCACCCCTTGTGGGTGGCTTTATATTTTCTCTACACCCTATCCCCTACACCCTGTTCATAGGCTTGTCGAATTCTTGAACCCGTCACATCTGCTTCTCTCTCAAGTCTGGGATCGTCATTTATCTTCAAGCCCTGTGCTGTTTCTATTGTTGGCTCGACTATTCCCTTCTTTTGCTGCGGGATATGCCCTAACTCATGATATAGGTGTTCTTCCTGCCTTGGTGCTACGTATACTTGTGTGGCTGCTTGTGTATACGCGAACGCATTTGCCTGGGCGGGTTTGTCAGAATTCAAGTGAATCTTCACATCATCCATCGCCACCCCGGTTACATTTTCAGCCGCTGTTTTTAGGCTGTCTGGTAATCCAGTTTTATTTTCTGACTGCTGTACTCCATTGGCTTCTTTGCGTTGGACAAGCTCACTCTTGTCCTGTTTAAACTCATCTCCTGGTTGCCCAGTTGTCAGCTTTGCCTGTATTACCTGTTTTAGTGGTGGGAACAAACTGACTGGTAACAAGCTCGTCTTTCTTTGAAGTATTCCCTGGCTTTGTTCTGCTTGCTGATTCTTAGTTGGTGTTGGTGTTGGGTGTTGAGTAATTGGCGGCGCAAAGGGTCTTGATATAAACTTTGATCTTGTCTGGGTTTCGGTCTTTTTTGAAGCACTTTTCTGGATTCTTTGGAATGTCATAATAGTTCTTCCTTTTCCTAACTCTCATTACCTACTTGGTTGACAAAGATATCACCTTTTAGTAGCCGTTGCTATCACACTGAATAGTTTGATGATTTAACTCGAATTCTACCATGTAATTATCGGTTGCGATTCTATGAAAGCGCTAACAAGTGCGATCGCTTCGGTCACTTGTGCTATATGTGGGGATTTTTGTAGTACTGCGTGGGCGTTGGTTACAAAGCGCGATCGCTCAAATGAATTTCCCGACCGCATTAAAACGCCGCTCTGAGAGTTATTGTTAAATGATTTTCTGTCCCCCATACAGATGGTAAACTCATTCCCAAGTTCTACTTTGAATAGTAGAGAAGATAGTTATAACCCCCCTTGAAATCGGAAGTTGAGCCTTTGAACTCGGAATTTTTAAAATTCTAAAAGAACTTTTTTACGACGACTAGAACCTTTCTTTCTTCTAGAAACTCTACGCTGTGCCGACTTTAATTTACGTTCCGCTTTACGCAAGGATAGCCAATAACCACACAATGAAAAATAAAAGACTAAGCCTAAGAATCAGCGAAAGAAGAATGCGAGTGTTGCCAACTTATGCCGCTACTAAAGACAAAACTATTACATCCTTGGTAGAAGACTGGATTGATTCTCTCAGTTCAGAAAGAGTTCGTTCGTCATCTCTTTCCTACGGAACGCTCCGCGAACGAGAGGCTCCGCCAACGACCAACGATCCTGATTAAACTGTGTTCAATTTCGGTTGTTGGTCAATTCCTTACTCACGCGCATTCATCACGACACTGAATTGGGTACAATTTCAGTGTGAGATTTCTGCTGTTTTAGTTAAACAAATATAAAATTCAAGCTATATATTACCTTAACAGTACTACTTCCCACTCCTAACTCCTAACTGTATGCACACCCTTTCAATTCCCACCTGGATTATTCATATTTCTAGCGTTATTGAGTGGATTGTCGCCATTTGGTTAATCTGGACTTACGGCGAACTCACTAATAACCGCAACTGGTGGGGATTATCCCTTGCCATGTTACCAGCTTTAGTCAGCGCTATGTGTGCCTGTACCTGGCATTATTTCGACAACGCCGAATCTTTGGAATGGATGGTAACGCTTCAAGCTACCATGACTTTAGTTGGTAATTTTACGCTTTGGGCAGCCGCGTTTTTGATTTGGCGTTCTACCAAATCTGTCAACACTGTTGAACCAAAACCTATCAAATCAGAGTAATGATTTCTAAAGAAACCCTGTTTGCACTTTCACTGTTTCCCTATTTGGGTTTCTTGTGGTTTATCAGCCGCAGTCCGCAAATGCCACGTTTAGCGCTGTATGGATTTTACGGCACGCTCGTCTTTGTTGCGATCACCATCCCGGCGGGGATTTATGCTGTATTGCATTATGGCGAGTCTTTGGCCAATGTAGATTGGTTGCATGGTGGTGCAGAACTATTTTTGACGCTTTCTAATATCTTGCTTGTGCTGGGTTTTGGGCAAGCTGTAAGGCAATTAAAAATGAAAAATCAAAAATAGTAAATTTAGCTATAGATAGCGTTTTGATTGCAAAGAGGAAGAGTTAAATGGATGTAATTCCAGCGATTGATTTACTAGAAGGTCATTGTGTGCGACTGTATCAGGGAGACTACGATCGCTCGCAAGTTTTTAGCGAAAATCCTGCTGATGTTGCCAAACAGTGGGTAGATCAAGGTGCTACCAGATTGCATATAGTTGATTTAGATGGTGCCAAAGCAGGTAAAGTAGTAAAC
>NZ_JABXKI010000166.1 GCF_017115095.1 Nostoc sp. NMS4
CGTATTCATAACGTGTCTACAGGCGTTGAACCCTCGTAAATTGGCAAAGGTATTGGTCAAGGATAAACAATCTTTAGCAGACTATCCAGCATACAGCCCTTTGTTTAGTTTACAGAGAATTCTATCTAGTACTAATATTCGTGAACAAAATCGCCTGGAAGGGCATAGCTATTCGGTCAACAGCGTCGTCTTCAGCCCGGATGGGAAAACTTTAGCTTCCGCCAGTGGTGACAAGACAATTAAATTGTGGAATCTCGACACGGGCGAAGAAATTACCACTCTGAGTGGGCATAGCGGTTCGGTCTATAGCGTTGTCTTCAGCCCGGATGGCAAAACTTTAGCTTCCGCCAGTGGTGACAACACCATCAAATTGTGGAATCTCGACACGGGCAAAGAAATTACCACTCTGAGAGGGCATAGCGATTCAGTCTACAGCGTCGTCTTCAGCCCGGATGGCAGAACTTTAGCTTCCGCCAGTGTTGACAAGACAATTAAATTGTGGAATCTGGACACGGGCAAAGAAATTACCACTCTGAGAGGGCATAGCGATTCAGTTTTCAGCGTCGTCTTCAGCCCGGATGGCAAAACTTTAGCTTCCGCCAGTTTTGACAACACCATCAAATTGTGGAATCTGGACACGGGCAAAGAAATTACCACTCTGAGAGGGCATAGCGATTCAGTTTTCAGCGTCGTCTTCAGCCCGGATGGCAAAACTTTAGCTTCCGCCAGTTTTGACAACACCATCAAATTGTGGAATCTGGACACGGGCGAAGAAATTACCACTCTGAGTGGGCATAGCGGTTCGGTCTACAGCGTTGTCTTCAGCCCAGATGGCAAAACTTTAGCTTCCGCCAGTGATGACAATACCATCAAATTGTGGAATCT
This sequence comes from Nostoc sp. NMS4, assembly GCF_017115095.1. Lineage (GTDB taxonomy): Bacteria > Cyanobacteriota > Cyanobacteriia > Cyanobacteriales > Nostocaceae > Nostoc. Next base: position 886 of record NZ_JABXKI010000166.1, read on the forward strand.
GAATCTTGATGATTTATTAGCACAGGGTTGCAGTTGGCTTAAGGGTTATTTGGCTAGCCATCCTGATGCGGTTAAGGTGTGTCCAAGGCAGTAGGGAGAGGGGAAGTAGGGGGCAGGGGTGTAGGTGATGGATGCGATCGCAATACGGTTCGGATAAGACTCGATCCCCCAACCCCCCTTTTTAAGGGGGACTAAGGGGGATCTTTAAGACCTATGCACTTAACCGAACCGTATTGGATGCCGCAGCTACGCCCGTCGTAGACATCGCTTGATAACAAAAGGACAAAATTCAAGTTCTGAACTTAGTGTTTCAAGTTCTGAACACGAATGGCCGAGCAAAAAGGTCGAACTTCCGAGTTAAACCTCCGGTTCTACTCCCAAATGTATTCTTGAAAATTTATGTATAGATTGTTTCCTTGATTCCACTGAGTTAATAACATTATTGATTAGACTCAGGATAAAATAGTTAAGCGATCGCACTTCCAATTTTGACTAAATCAAAGTGCGATCGCACTAAATATAAATGTCTATTTTGTTGTATAGGTCACAAAAATATCCTTTTTCATTTCAACTTCTGCCGGTGCATCTGGATTATAAGCTGGTGCTAATAAAAAACTAGCAAACGATGGTAAAGGAACTCCAGTTTTAGAACTACATGAGGGATAAAATAATGTGTAAAATGGCTCGGCGACAGAAGGAGTACTAAGTTTAACTTCCATCGCAGTCGCTAAAGCCTGAGCGCGGCTTTGAGCATCTTTCATCGCTGATTGATAAACTGAACTCTGCAAAGTCTGACAGTCATTTACTGCGTAGTCAACACCTACACTCTTGACAGAAAGGTTTTCAATTTGGCTCGTGGACTTGTTCGCTATAGCAACAATTTCCTGGACGCGCTCGCGTGTTGGTTTTTCGAGTCTCACCAATATCTTGGCGTTATTTTCACTGGAATCAGGGTTAATTTGCACTTTAATTTTATCAGCACCGATCCCTTTCGCAACTAAGCTATCCACTACAGGCTGAAGAGTTGCTTTAGTTAAGGGTTTTTTGCTTGGCGAAGATTCTGCTGCTGTTTTGTAATTTAAAAGTAGAGTCGGCGAGGATATGCGACGGGTTTCGGGTAGAGATGACGGTTGAATTTGTAAGTCATCATTGCTACCTCCACTACTGAATACAAACTCAATATCTGCTGTATCTGCTGGCACTCTCACTACCCCTTGACCAATTACCATTAATGAATGGCGATCGCTTGCTGGTGGGTAAAATAATTGGGCATTAGTGACTTTGGGTGTTAATGCTCCCACCCCGACAGTCACACTAATACTTAGCATTAAAGCAGTTATTTTTCTCATGTCCTGGGAATGTCCATTCAAGTTAGTAATGGTAAAAGTTTACACCTCAATAGGAATATACTTAAAAAAATATTGAGCTAATCCCACAACTAAAGGCTGTGGTATTAGCTCAAAAATTCAAAATTCACTGTGGACGTTATGATATCTCAGCAGAGAGCTAAATCTTGTTAGAACTATTAACCAAACCAGTGAGAGGGTTCACAAGCTGGTTGAACTGTTTCACAAACACGATGGCTAATCCAATCTGACTTTTCTTGAACGATTAAAGAAATGCCTTGGTGAATCAAATTCTGTAAATGTAGTTGCTGCTCTAAAGGCTTACGAGGCAATTTGTAATAAGGCAAGCTTCCTTGTTCACCCTCCGTTAGCGGAATCTGTTTGTCAGACATGACGCTGTAAAAAGAGGGAATGCGATTGAGGACAAAACTAATTAGCTCTTGGCGTAAATCGGGAATCGCAAAGGCTTGTTGATATGGATGGGATGGATATGTATTCAAAATACTTTCAATCTCTCCCACTATGGATTGTTGTGTTAAATTTACTACCGTTTTCATGGTTTTTAAACTCCCTTTTTAATCAAGTCAATGCTTGGTGGAGAAAATAACTTTTTTAGATGGCAATATCGTGATGACAATCAATTAGAAGTAATTCAACTGATAGATGCAATCAACCCCGATACTAGCCTCTTATCTTGGTACTATCTCAGACCTTTGGCTGTGCTTATTTTAGTTAAAGTTTATACTGTCTCACAGCATGACTTATTAAAACAGCGTCCAATAAGCTGGCAAGTTACCGACATTTTAGATTTATAATCCTAATTATTTCAAATTTCTGACAAAAAACCAGAAATCTACATAAAACGCAGCATCAAGGCTAGGGGATCAAGATTAACAGCAATTAAACAACTTGAATTAGGAACAAGTTTTTCATGAAGTTAAGCTTTTAAGGTAATTGACATCACTTTTTAGGTTTGCGACAAAATTTGCTATTTCATCTAAAAAACTTATTTGTTGCACTTTAATTTAGTCAGTCATCAAAATACCGACTTACTATCGTGCAGAATCAGTCTAGCGACAGATGAAATGATCGTACAAAAACGTTTAAAAAGTTCACATTATCGAAAGGTAGATGAGCTAACTGATTATTAATTTCATCAGCCGCAGCTAATCCAGAAAGCATCGCACCTTCGACAAGATTGCCGCCACACCAATCACCACAGCAAACTAAAGGTAAAGGAGTTCCGGCAGACAAAAAAGCTTCGTGCCAAGGACGGCTAGGAAAGGCATAACGCCAACGATGTACTTGCATCCATTCGGGAGTATTCAGCCAAGGAAGGGATAGAGATTCAGCTGCTCGTTGCAACATATATTGTCCCGCAGGTTGTAAATCCTGTGATTCTAAATGACGTTGGGCAAAATTAGCGCTACTTTGCACCACAAAATGTGGTTGTTGAGGGTTTGGACGCTTGCTACTGTCTAAACCAATCCATGCTAAATCAGCATCATCGATAAAAGTTAGAGCTTTCCACTGAGGGAGGGGTTGAGATGTAGAAGGATATCCAGCGATCGCACTAATCGAAGGATAAAATTCTACAGAACGCAAGTTATCAAGAAAGGCTGCATCCAATCCACTTTCACCCAAAGGTTCTAACAGCATCACCGCTTGGGGTGCAGGAATAGCAACAACTATAGCTTTTGCAGTTAATTCTTCATTACTAGATTCGAGAGTCAAACGCCAGCTATTTTCAGGAGTAGGGGTAATAGCGATGACACGCTGATTCAGTAAAATTTCTAACCCTGGGGCGAGGGATTTAGCGATCGCACTCATTCCCCCAGGTGCAACATAACGCGGACTGCGGTTTTTCGGTTCAGATAAAGGAGCGTCTGCTGTGAGTTCGTAAACCTCATCTGTCCAAACTTCGAGGATATGGCGCGATCGCAATATCTCCACAAAACTTCTAAATAATTCACCCTTTGGCTTCAGGTAACAAGCCCCATGATCCGCCAAAGTTTCATGCAAGCGGCGTGTAGCTAATCTTCCTCCCAAACCACGCGACTTTTCCACCACTACCACCGAATATCCAGCTTGACTTAACTGCTGGGCGCAGACTAAACCGGCAATTCCGGCACCAATCACTGCAATATCAGTCATGAGTCAATAGTCCTTTGTTATTCGTCCTTAGTCATTATTTATCAAATGACCAAGGATGAATAACAAAGGACAAAATAGCTAATAGTAGAATAAGGTACAGAAAGCTGCACGGAAGGGAGGATGGGAAATTGGATGAAATGAGGGCGGCGCTAGAGTTAGCGACCGAAGAAGAATTGCAAGATTTAACGGCAATTTTATTTAGTCGTAAGTTCAATCCCTTAGACTATGTACACACACCCGAACCCATCGAAGTGCAAAGCCAAGACCGCAAAGCTTGGTTAGACGCACTAGAAGGTCGCTTTCGTTTTTTGGCGGCAGATGGGATGACAGTATTACGGGGACGCACAGGGCAGGTAACTTACCGACAAGCATTAGTTCAAGTATGTAAGTATCTAAAAATTCCCTATTCTTATCGGCTGGCAACTATTGATTTAGAAGCAGAAGTATTTTTGCATCTGCTAGGACAGGTGTGGAAAAAATTGCCGGAACAAGAAAAACAAAAATTGACTATACAGGTGCAGCGTCAGCTGCTCAAATCAGAACTAAAAGAACCCCTACCACTTTTATTACAACGTGACCCCTTGGGGTTACTTTTCAAAGGCGGTAGTGCGATCGCAGTTACTTCTCTTCTCCAGCCACTTGTACTTAAGCAAATTGCCCGTCAATTTGCCATCCACTTTGCTACTTATGAAGTAGCCAAACAAGCGGCAATAACAGGCTCAGAAGCAGCTGCAACGCAATTTCAAAGCTATGTAACGATGCAAATGGCGCAACGGGGTATGACAGTGAGTGCAGCTCGTTATGGGGCAGCCCGCACGATGTTTGCTGTGATTGGGCCAATCATGTGGACTTGGTTTTTTGCGGATTTAGGGTGGAGAGCGATCGCTACTAACTATGGTCGAATCATCCCTACTATCTTCGCCTTAGCTCAAATTCGCCTCACTCGTGAGGAATGTTGGGAGCCAGCTTGAACAAGGTTTTTGAATATTTCAAGTCTCGTTGGCAATCTGCTTGGAACTACTCTCTATGGGCATTGTTAATCTTCCCATTGAGTCCTTTAGTGGGGGCTGTGACTGTAGGGTTTGTCTCATTAATAACTTGGCTGAAACAATCCCACAAAATTAATCGCCGCCCCCTCAACTGGGGATTTGCCCTGTTGAGTGTATTGCTAATCGTCTGTGCTGGCTTTGCCCAAGACAAAACAGCAGCTTTTCTCGGCTTATTTAATTTATTACCATTCTTTTTACTTTTCGCTGCCCATAGCGCTCTGATTCAAACATTTACCCAATTGCGGCAAATGGCTTGGGCTTTAGTGATTGGTTCCATGCCAGTGGTAATTATGGGTTTGGGACAATTATTTTTAGGCTGGAGTTTCAAGTTTCAGTTTGTGTGGGTTGTGTTTAGTTGGACAATCAGACCGGGCGGAAACCCACCAGGTCGTATTGCTTCCCTTTTCTTGCACGCTAACACCTTCGCAGCTTATCTAGTAATAATTTTCATCCTTGGTCTAGGGTTGTGGATCGAACAGTGGCGATTAGGGATTGGGTATTGGAGATTGGGCGTGGAGAAGAGACAAGGGAGACAAGGGAGACAAGGGAGAGACTTATTCAATGATTCTCCCTCATCCCCACTCCCCTTTATCTTCCTAACCGTAGCGGTGATTGCGGATTTTATTACCTTAATTTTCACCAACTCACGCAATGGATGGGCGATCGCTATTTTTGCCTGTTTAGCTTATGCACTCTACCAGGGTTGGCGCATTCTTGTAGGTAGCGTTGCTGCGATCGTCTCTAGTGTGTTTTTAGCAGCTTTTGCTCCCTCAGCGATCGCTCAAATTTTTCGCTTGGTAGTTCCTGCCTTCTTTTGGGCAAGGCTAAATGACGATATGTATCCAGATAGACCAGTTGCTTTAATGCGAAAAACTCAGTGGGAGTTTGCCTGGTCTTTGGCTCAACAACATCCTTGGACTGGCTGGGGGTTACGCAGTTTTAGTAAACTTTACAAAGCAAAGATGCAGATTCCTTTGGGTCATCCCCATAACTTGTTTTTAATGTTATCTGCTGAAACTGGTTTTCCTAGTGCTTTTTTATTTTGTGGCTTACTCGCTTGGATTTTGATTACAAGTGTCCAATTACTGCAAAATTCAAAATATATAAATACAGCAGACAGATTGATATTTTTTAGTTATCTTCTGGCCTTTGTTGGGTGGATTTTATTGAATACAGTAGATGTAACCCTCTTCGATTTTCGTTTGAATGCGCTTTCATGGTTAATTTTGGCTGCCATTTCGGGAGTAGTACATCGTTATCACGAAAAAGACAGGCTTGCATCTCATCAAAACTAGCTATTAGTTTTTTTTCAGTGTATGCACTGGCGACATTGAGAGTTTTAAGTTCATAAGATTATTATATTCACGTCTGTGAGTGTGACTAATACCTAATTAGTCACTGTTGCTGATTGTTGGGAAGGTGTAGGGAGAACCTTTAGGTTTTTCCTGCATGACGGGCATCTCTTGTAGATGCCCTTCTTGTATATTTATTATTTTTATTCAGTTAAACAATATTTTAAAAAGATTGAATTTGACCAATATCTGAAAAATTTTTATCTTTCATAAAGGAATGTAAAACATGGTTACTGAAGTGAAATTAGGTCTTTGTAACCCACCAGAACCTATTTATTTGCATGTGAAAAGCGGAGAATTAAACGGGGAATCATACTTGTGGTACAACTACGATATCAATAACGATCAAACTATTCCTGTCCACAAAACAGGGCTAACTGGGTATATATCTGAACTGAAATTAAAATCGGGAGAATTTAGGGGAAATATCAACCATAAATTACATATCGTTGTTAGAGCGGATGAAACTTATGTTGTTAGGACTGGGATAGAAACAAACTTTGCTAAAACTTTCCTTTTAGCTGCATCACTAGTCCAAGACTTTTCCAAACCCCTGATTATTGCTGCAATTGCTGGAAAAGAGAATGTAGTTTTTTGTAACCTCTACGACGCGGCGACTAAAACCAGGATTCGCTCTGAATGGAACAGAGATGCCGATTGGCTAGCAATCATTGATAGCGTTCAAACAAAGTTGCAGACATCTCAAAATTCCCATATTGTTTCTGGTGAGCCAATACTATTTTAGAAAAACTGGGGAAGCTGGGGAAGTCGGTTAAGCAATTTCTTTCCCAGCTTTATTCGCTAAAACCTAAATTAAATTACTCACTAACGGAATGATGATGTTTTTTTAGCTATGGTTCTAAGCCTTGGCTACGTTTTTCTTGGATGATTTGTTGTAGCTCATCTACTGAATTAAGACGTTTGCCATTATACTGAACATGTAATGCTAGGGCGTGAATTGCTTCTGTATCGCTACGATTTTGTAAGATATAATCTCGCAATTGCTTGCGTGTCATTTCTCTAAAGTTAGGCTTATTCATCGATAACCTTTATGGTGTAGTACCAATTCTTTGTAAAACTGTACAAAATTAGGCTTGGTGATACAAGCGGCTTGAGCAAGTTGTTCTATCTATGCAACCTTACAGGTAATCGGTGTAAGCGATCGGTAAAATGGGTGTGTCGGTAACGAAAAAAAGACGCATCCATAACCAACCTTATGCTCACAACAGCTAACTTTCTTCAGTACACCCAATGGTCAGGTATAGCTACACTGGTATTTGCTGCCTTGACATTTTTGGCTTTTATTCTCAAATGGGGCATTCGCTTTCGGCTGGTGGGTACGACTGGCTTTATGCTGGTGGTGACTGCTGGTTTATTTGGACTCTCAATAGTCCCCTTGAGTCGGACTGTGATTCCCGGAGCAGCACGGTACACTCTAGTTTATGACAATGGCTCAACCCAAGCGGTGATTGCCACATCACCCAAAATTACACCCACACAGTTAGAAGCAACTTTACGTCAAGCAGCTAGTAATCTCTTTTCTTATGGTCGCTCAGGTACACGGGAAGACGATAATTTGACAGTTCGCGCCCGTACCATTATCCACCGGGAAACAGGAATTTCTATCCCAGTTTACTTGGGTGAGGTCAAGCGATCGCTCCTCTCTCATCAAAATTCCCCGGTAACAGTCAAAATTTACACAGACAATTTCGCCAAATTGCCAAAACCTACTGCTTAAGAGGCAGGGGGTAGGGGGCAATCAATTCAAAATTCAAAATGACGCTCGCGGACTCGCTAACGCTGCGCTAACAAAATTCAAAATTAAAGAACTTCTGCCTCCTGCCTTCTCTTTCCAAATGCCCAATGCCCCATTCCCAAAAAACAAAAGTAATTTACCTGTTATCAGGATAACAAAAGTTATTTTGTATTTACTGATACATTAATGGTTATTTTTAGATTAAGATATTCACACTTTAGTGGTTATACTGTGGGAAAAAGTTAATCAGCGTGGGGTAATGGGTACTGACAGTTGTGATTTGTCAGTTGTTGTCCTAATTGCCTCTGTTGCCATTTTCAAAATTCTTGACAGCAAATCAAGAGGTTATGAAATAGCGCGATCGCCTACACACGATCGATTCTCGATTGCTTTTCTTGAGAATCTGACAATGGTAATGTTAACTAATATACGGTTGTTCAAAACTTTGATAGTTCGGAATTTCAGATCAATGGGCATTTTCAGATTTAAGAAATGTGGTCAAACTACTCAATCAGTCGGCAACAGAACTTGTTTATTTAACTGCTTGGCTCAAATCCAAACGAGTCGGGTGTGAGGTTGCAGCCATCGTAAAATCAGCTAGGCAACAAGTATCCGCGATCGCCAGTCTATTTGATTAAGAAATATCAAGGTTTTGGCAAACAAGATTATATGCCCAATAATTTATCTACTCAACCTTCTTTGTCTACTCAAACTTCTAGTTCATTCTTTACGCTCACAGTTTCCCCCGCAAAAGTAATTCGTGGTTCTGGGGTGTTGCAAACAGCCGCAGCAGAGATCGCCTGTTTGGGAAGTCGTCCCTTAATTGTGGCAGGTAAGTCTACTATCGCCATCAGCCAACAAAATTTACAACCAGTTTTAAAAGCACAACAGTTAAATACTGTCCAAGCTTCTTATGGCGCAGATTGCTGCGAAGCTAGTCTGAAATCTTTACAGAAGACGGCAAAAGAACATAAAGCTGATGTCATTATCGGTGTTGGTGGCGGCAAAGCTTTAGATACAGCAAAATTAGTCGCACAGCAGTTACATTTACCAGTGGTGACAATTCCGACTTCTGGGGCTACTTGTGCAGCTTGGAGTGCCTTATCAAATGTTTATTCGGAAGATGGGGCTTTTCTGTATGATGTGGGGCTATCTCGTTGTCCCGATTTATTGATACTCGATTATGACTTGATTAAAACTGCACCACAACGTACCTTAGTAGCTGGAATTGGTGATGCGATCGCTAAATGGTATGAAGCCTCAGTTAGCAGTGGACATTTGCAAGACACTTTAATTATTGCTGCCGTGCAACAAGCAAGAGTTTTGCGAGATATCCTCTTGCAAAAGTCAGCCGCCGCCCTGGAAGAACCAGGTAGTGAGGTTTGGCGAGAAGTTGTAGACGCGACTGTTTTACTCGCCGGCGTAGTTGGGGGACTTGGAGGGGCGCAGTGTCGCACAGTTGCCGCCCATGCCGTGCATAACGGTTTAACTCATATTTCAGGACATGGCAGTATTCATGGCGAAAAAGTTGCTTTTGGGATTTTAGTGCAACTGCGTTTAGAAGAAATGCTACAAGGAAATCAACTAGCAGCATCGGCACGACAACAGTTGTTAAAGTTCTACACAGAAATTGAACTACCCCAGAAATTAAGCGATTTGGGATTGGGGAATATTACATTAGGCGAGTTGCAAACAGCTGCTGAAATGGCTTTAGTTCCTAATTCTGATATCCATCGACTACCGTTTAAAGTCGCGCCAGAACAGTTAATGGCAGCAATGGTTTCTACCACTGCACCGATAGATAGTAGAGACACTACAAATCGAGTTTCGCCCAAGGGAATGAGTGACGAGGTTTTATGAGTTTAAATTGGATTGTCCCAGCAGAACGCATACAAAAACTACCACCTTATGTATTTGCCCGTTTAGATGAACTGAAAGCTAAAGCACGGGAACAAGGGTTAGATTTAATTGACTTGGGTATGGGAAACCCCGATGGTGCAACGCCAGCACCAGTTGTCGAAGCGGCGATCGCAGCTTTAAAAGATCCCGCCAATCACGGTTATCCGCCCTTTGAAGGTACAGCTAGTTTCCGCCGTGCCATCACCAATTGGTATCATCGTCGTTATGGTGTGGTTCTCGATCCCGATAGCGAAGCCTTGCCATTGCTGGGTTCCAAAGAAGGATTAACTCATTTAGCACTCGCCTACGTTAACCCTGGTGATTTAGTTC
>NZ_JABXKI010000430.1 GCF_017115095.1 Nostoc sp. NMS4
AGCAATTGTGGGAAGGCGCATAATCATAATAAAATGCTAGATTTATTCTAGATTTTAGAAACAAAAACTATATTAATTCTAGCAAATTGCATTCAGAGCGAGTTGGATTATACAAGTAGTACTCCAACCCAAAGAGCGCAAAGGGTTTGTTTCCAAAACACTAGGTAATAGAGCGCACCTTGGATTGGCTTGTTTGGTATTGGCAATGAAACAAACGATATTGCTGTTTATACCGCCTAATTGAATGAAGTCGAGTTAAGACTTTGGTTTATAAGTTGAAGCAACGTGTAATTCTTTCAACTGTTTAGCATCAACACTCGAAGGCGCATCTGTTAACAAACAACGTGCTTGTTGTGTCTTTGGAAAAGCAATGACATCCCGAATCGATTCTTCGCCAGCTAGCAACATTACCAAACGATCTAAACCGTAGGCGATGCCACCATGCGGCGGTGTACCATATTCAAATGCTTCTAAGAGGAAGCCAAATTTACTTTGTGCTTCTTCAGGAGATAAACCGATCGCTTCAAACACCTGCTGTTGAATTTCTCGCTGATAAATCCGCAGACTTCCGCCGCCAACTTCTACGCCATTGAGTATTAAGTCGTAAGCTTGGGCGCGTGCAGTCTTTAAGTCGCTCAAATCATCAGGATGTGGTGCTGTAAATGGGTGGTGTAGTGCTTCTAGGCGCTTTTCGTCAGCATTCCACTCAAACATTGGGAAATCTGTAATCCAGAGCAAGTTGATTTTTTCGGGATCGATTAAGTTAAATTCTTTAGCGATCGCTTGTCGTAATCTATCTAAAGTTTTATTAACTGTAGCAGCTTCCCCTGCCCCAAACAATAACAAATGTCCAGCTTTTGCACCTGTGCGGCGTAAAATTTCTTGTTTTTGTTCTTCGCTTAAATTGTCTTTAATCGCCCCAATGGTGTCAATTTCGCCATCATCCCTGACGCGGATAAAAGCTAAACCTTTAGCACCGGCTTCGCTGGCTTCTTTAAATAAATCGCCACCTGGTTTAATGCGGACATTAGAAATTACATCGTTACCGTTGGGAATGGGTAGAATTTTGACGATACCACCATTGATAACAGTGTCTCGAAAGACTTTGAAACTAGAGTCTTTGACGATATCTGAGACATCAACTAATTCCAAACCATAGCGTGTATCTGGTTTATCGCTACCATAACGTTCCATCCCCTCAGCATAAGTAAGACGCGGAAAAGGACGCTGTAACTCAATGCCTTTGACGGTTTTGTAGATATGGCAAACTAAATTCTCGTTTAGTTCGATAATTTCTTCTTGGGACATGAAGCTCATTTCCATGTCCAACTGAGTAAATTCTGGTTGTCTGTCGGCGCGTAAATCTTCGTCACGAAAACAACGCGCAATCTGATAATATCTATCTAAGCCGGATACCATCAGCAATTGTTTAAATAGCTGGGGTGATTGCGGCAAAGCATACCACTCACCAGGATTGACGCGACTGGGTAGAACATAATCCCGCGCCCCTTCTGGGGTAGAACGGGTAAGAATTGGGGTTTCGACTTCGATAAAACCTTCCAAATCTTCTAAATAACGACGCATCGCTTTAACAATTTGATGACGCAGTTGCAAATTTTGCGCCATGCGATCGCGTCGCAAATCCAAATAACGATATTTCAGCCGTAAGTCTTCCCGCACTGTTTCAGTATCAGCGACAGAAACTTGGAAAGGTAACTGTTTGCGAACAGCGTTGAGTAGTTCAATTTTATCGGCGTAAATTTCTACCTCGCCTGTGGGGATGCGGGTATTCAACGATTCTTCGGGACGTTGTGTTACCCTACCAGTGATTTTGACAACATATTCATTTCGCAGGGTGTTTGCATATTCGTAAGAATCTGGGGTGCGTTGCGGATCGCTGACGATTTGGACAATTCCAGAGCGATCGCGTAAATCCAAAAATATCACACCACCATGATCGCGGCGACGGTCTATCCATCCGTAAAAGGTAACAGTTTCTCCAATATGTTCTTTTCGGAGTTCGCCGCAATAGTGAGTTCGCATAAGTCTTAGTTATTGTTTCCGGGCTAGATTGGCAAGAAAATGTCAAAGCCTTCCCATTATCTAGCATCAATAGTAATTGTAGTAGTTATGGTGAAATAAAAAATCAAATAATCTCACACTATTATCGTGGCGGAGGTGATTTATTTGAGGGGACAGGGATGTTGTAGGCGATGTCTCTTTTACTAGCGATCGCACGATTTTACAATTCTTTTGTTAAAATTGCCGCTTTCAGCCATGATACCACCCTAAACCCGTTAATATCAGCATACCAAAAAAACGGCATTAACTTCAGCAAAGTTGACTTGCCATTAAATTTACTGCCTGGTAGCGAAGTATATGGTGATTCTGCGTACACAGATTATACTACTGAAGACGACCTCGAACAAAACAGTCAAATATTCTTGAAAGTAATGCGGAAAAAGAATCTAAGCGTCAAGATGAACCTTGGAATCAGTATGTTAAGCAACATACAAGACATTATATTGAGGCAGTGTTTAGTAGTATCACTGCTGTTTTTCCAAAATCAATTCATGCTGTTACTTACGAAGGGTTTTTACTCAAACTACAAGCATTCATTTTTGCAATCACCATTAATAGATAAAGCTTCAGCGTCCGTCAGTTCGATCTCTTAAAGATAGATATCTTCAATGACTATTTTTGTTGAGGTTTGCATCATAAGTTTAAGCTAAAATTTATATTCAGCTACCAAATAAATTGAGAAAAGTTGCCTTGAGTTATTTCATGACAACCTCTTAATTACCTTCGCAGAAATTTCTGCATGGATTAATTAGGGATTACTCCTGGTTAATTAATATCTGATAATTTTGGTGTTTTGGGCTGTTGTTCGGAGCTAATAAATTCAGTCTTCGGTGGTTTTCCTATTGTCTTAGGAGGTTGTTTTTTTTGGGGTTGTGGATTATTATTCTCGCTCATCTTAATTTATCTCCTTTATAGCTTTAATTATTTGCCTGTTTTAATATTTCTTGCTTGGAGTTAGTCAAGCAAAAAGTTCAGTGAACGCAGTCAGTTTGTGTTCTGATGATTATCACTTCAAGCCATGTCATCACAATTCCGTAATCCTGTTGAAAATTTTGCTCCATTCTACGTTGAATACTATTGTCAAAGAGCTAGATAGGGAGAAAACTCCTTACTATCTACCTCTTTAACCGAATGGCACTAAGAAAGAACTTCTAAGGGAAAAATTACGGTGAAAGTAGAACCAACGCCTACCTGCGAAGTTAGGTTAATTTGACCTTGCAATAATTTTACCAACCGCGAGACGATCGCTAACCCCAATCCTGTACTATCAGGAAGATAGGGGCGATCGCTAGAACTGACGCGAAAGTAGGGTTCAAATATCTGGGCTTGGTCTTCGGGTGTAATGCCAACTCCAGTGTCAGAAACTGCGATCGCCCATCTCTGATTCTCCAACACCTGACACATGATAATAACAGTCCCCGACTCTGTATAACGAATCGCATTACTAATAAGATTTGTAATAATCTGTTGCAATTGAAAAGAATCTGTAATTAGTTTTTCGGGGAGGCGTTCGTAATCGACTACGATTTGTAAATTTTTTCCCGCAGCTAAAGGTTCCAACATTTCACATACATTATCAATTAATGCACATACATCGATAGGCACTAATTGGAGTTTAATCTGTCCTGCCTCATAGCGCGAAAGTTCTAGTACATCATTGATCAGATGGAGTAAATGTCTACCATTGCGTAGTACGCGCTCAATATGTTCTAAATTGGTAAAATTGTCTTTAATCTCAGTCTTGCGTCGTTGTTGGCGTAAAAACAGATCGGAATAACCAATAATGGAAGTTAAAGGATGTTTCAATTCGTGAGCTAGCTGCGAAAGATACTCTTGATTAGCGCTAATTAGCTGCGTGAGTTCCTCATTATGGAGCGTTAGTGATACTTGCAACTTCTGTAATTCCCGCAAGCGTTCCTCAACATAACTCTTGAAACATCGAGCGATCGCTTCGTCTATGATAGCGTCAATCAAACGCATAGAACGAATTATCTCTGACGGAATTCCCTTTGATAAATCTGCTTGTAGAGCATCAAATATTACTGTTCGCAGCAGATGATATTCTCTAGCAATTTCTGCTGGATCAAAACCTTGTTCCGCTCGAATAGCTCCATGCTGAAAACTGGCAGTAACTATTGACTGAATATCATTATCCTGGGATTTTGAAAGCACTGTCACCATAGCTTTTAATATATCAGGGATGTGATCCTTCACCCCTGTATAAGATAGGTCATCAGCACTTTCAATCCGTCTATCCTTGCGAACAGCTAAAATCCATTTATCAAGGATGATGTCCGTTTTTTCAGCCAGTACTTGACTAAAATCCATTATGTTAAATTCAGCTAGGAGATAGATGAGTAAACTTCCATATCCAAATAGTTTAGCGACTAGTGTGGTGTTTTACCAAAATTAGTGATATGTTTCACCTACCAAAAGAAATAGATTCGAGAGATTCTGCTGTTGGTTAAATTAATATCCGTATATAAAAATCAGAAAGTATAATATATATCTTAACACTATCAATACAAGTCTAGTAATTGCCTTGTGACTTGACTTAACGAAAATATTTAGCTTGCTATACAAAGATTTGATTCACAAGATAACCAAAATCATCAATTTTTGAGATTACCAAAAAGTCAGGGTAGCCAGTTGATTTAAGTAACAAAATAAACAAGATTGATTGGAAGACAGATACTTTCACTGAAGTATCTATGTTATATTATGTATATCAATGTTATAATGTACATAACTTAGTAATTATACTTTAGAGTAAGTCAGCCTAATCCAACAACTCACAGTGCGTGATGTTGGAGCGGAGGAACCAAATTGTGGGGCGTATCTCAGAGAAAGTGAGGAGTTAGAAGTTAGTTTCCTAAATACTTAATTTATAACTCATAACTCATAACTCATAACTTTCTTCAGAAGGGCATCTCTCAGCCCTAGCCCGTCAGCTAACTTCGTAGGCATTGAGAGGAGACTGAAGAGACGGCATTTTTATAATGTTCCGATCTCATCGGTGTCCAAGGCTGGTACTGCTCAAATTTTTTGTACCTGCACTTAAATCTGTTGAGGTCATAAATGATATTTCAACTAAATTTAGCAGCGATCGCAGCGATCGCTGGACAGACTGCTTGGAAAAAGGCAAGCCCTATTATCCTTAGAGATGTCTTCATTCTACCTGTATTGGGCTTCTTGGGAATAATTGTGTTGTGGTGGATTATTGCACTTGCCAACCATGAATTAATGCCCACCCCACCAGAAGCGTTCATCGCTAATCTAGACTACATCTTAAATCCCTTCTACCAGCGAGGCCCAGGCAACTTGGGAATTGGTTGGTTGTTAATCGCAAGTCTGCGCCGGGTATTAATAGGCTTTTTGTTAGGTGCGGTAGTAGCAATTCCTCTGGGGTTTCTAATTGGCATGTCCAGACCTGCAATGCTAGCACTCAATCCCATCATTCAAATTTTTAAACCTGTATCGCCCTTAGCTTGGCTACCCATCGCCTTAGCAATTTTCAATTTGGCAGATCCTTCAGCGATTTTTGTAATTTTCATTACCTCCCTATGGCCGACAATTATTAATACTGCTTTAGGAGTTTCTAGCGTTCCCAAAGATTATTTAGATGTGGCACGAGTCCTGGAAATGCCCCGTTGGCGGCGGATTACAAAAATCATTTGGCCTGCAAGTTTGCCGTATATTTTTACTGGTTTACGAATTAGTTTAGGCATAGCTTGGCTGGTAATCGTTGCCGTGGAAATGCTTACAGGCGGTGTTGGTATCGGCTTTTTTGTCTGGGATGAATGGAGTCGCTTAAACCTGAGTTCAGTCTTTTTAGCTGTGTTGATAATTGGTGTAACTGGGTTAATTCTGGATTACGCCGTGGGCAAAATCGAAGAATTAGTAACCCATCGCCCTAAAACTTCCAACTAACAAACAAGAATTCGGCTGCGATCAAAACAGCAAGATATAACGTGACTCTGCGCTTGTAGCATGAGCAATTAATCACCAATGGAGCTACAAAAATGGGTGATATTAACTGGACTCGGCGAGATATTATCAAGGGAATAGGAGCAACAACGGCGGGAATGGCGTTGTCCTCCTGTGGCATTTCAGGAAATACATCCGCTAAAGGATTGACTGAAGAAGCTTTAGCTGTGCAACCAGTAGTTAAAAGCGGCGACCTAGAAAAAGCCGATCTTACTGTTGGTTACGTTCCTGTTAATGATTGTGCGCCATTTGCGATCGCCTGGAAAAAAGGCTTCTTCCGCAAATATGGTTTGAATGTCACACTCAACCGCGAAGCGAGTTGGGCTACTTCCCGCGACGGTTTAATATTTGGTCGCCTCGATGCTTCACCCGTAGTTTCTGGTGCTGTCACTAACGCTAGAATTGGGGCTGAAGGCGCACGCCACGCCCCCTTGTGTGCAGCGATGACCATCCACCGCCACGGTAACGCCATGACCATGAACAAAGCCATGTGGGATTTTGGGCTACGTCCGTGGTACGAGTATCAAGAAAAATATGGCGATGGTGCTTTAGAAGCCTTTGGGCGCGATTTCCGAGGCTACTTTGACAAGCAGCCGCCAGAAGGTAAAGTTTGGGCGGTTGTTTTGAGTTCCGCCATTTACGAATACTTTGTCCGTTACATATCCGCCGCCGCAGGTGTCGATCCACTTAAAGAATTTCGGATTATCATCGTTCCACCTCCCCAAATGGTAACAAACGTGCGGATTGGTGCAATGCAAGCTTACATGGTTGCAGAACCCTGGAATACACGAGCAATCACAGGTAACGAAAACATCGGCTTTACCTTCGCCCAAGGCAAAGAAGTCTGGCTAGGACACCCAGATCGACTTTTGGGGGTGATGGAATCTTTCATCGACAAATATCCCAAAACCTATCGTTCCCTCGTCAAGGCGATGATTGAAGCTTGCCAATATTGCAGCAAAGTAGAAAACCGCCAAGAAGTAGCCGAACTCCTGACAGAACGTTCCTTTACAGGTGCTAGACCGAAAAAGAAAAATGCCCCAATTGCAAAATTTACAAGTCCCGGAATTCTCGGTAACTACAACTATGGCGGCTTTGACGGCAAAGACCGCACCATCAAAGCTGCTGACACCACGATTTTCTTCGATATTCCTGACAACCTTCCCAAAAAGCCAGGAGAACACTCAACATTCTTATGGAGATCGAGAAGTATCTGGTTAATGACACAAGCAGCGCGGTGGGGACAAATTAAGGAATTTCCCAAAAATGCCGAGAAATTTGCCGAACAAGGTTGGAGAACAGATTTATATCGGCAGATAGCATCAGAAATGGGCATTGAATGTCCCAAGGATGATTACAAGGTCGAACCACCAGAAGTATTTATAGATAAGAAAGGCTTCGACCCCAGCGACCCTGTGGGTTATCTGAATAGTTTTGACATCAGAGCTAATGCTCCCACTCGCTTTTTCATGTCTTAAATCCCAAGTTTAAATATTGATTGACTAAATTATTTGCGGAGCCTTTGATGATGGAATATACCTCATTACCTACTAATACCCAGAACAAAGTTCTGACCCGCCCTGGATTTTTAGAAATTGAAAATTTAGTCAAGTCTTATCCGACACCTGATAAAGATAACTTTGTGGTTTTAGATGGAGTTAATCTTACGATTGGTGAAGATGAATATATTTCTGTAATTGGTCACTCAGGTTGTGGGAAATCAACTCTACTAAAAATAGTAGCTGGTTTAGAAAAAGCTACTTCCGGCTCAGTCAGGCTAGATGGCAAAGAAATTCGTCAGCCGGGAGCCGAAAGGATGATGGTGTTTCAGAACTATTCGCTGTTACCTTGGTTAACAGTACGAGAAAATATCCGTTTAGCCGTGGATGAAGTGTTAAAAAATGCTAATCGGGCTGAAAAAATTAGCATTGTAAATCAACACTTGGCAATGGTAAACTTGACGGCGGCGGCTGACAAATATCCCGATGAAATTTCTGGAGGTATGAAACAACGAGTAGGTATTGCCAGAGCCTTAGCAATTCGTCCCAAAATGTTGCTAATGGATGAACCTTTTGGGGCGCTAGATGCACTAACTCGTGGTAAATTAGAGCAGCAGGTATTGGATATTTGGGAAAATAATCGTCAAGCAGTGATGATGATTACCCACGATGTAGACGAAGCAATTTATATGTCCGATCGCATCGTCTTGATGACCAACGGCCCAGCTGCTAGTATAGGAGAGATTTTAGAAGTTCCTTTTGAGCGTCCACGCGATCGCGCCGCCATCCGAAACTCAAAAGAGTATTTTGAACTCCGTAACCACGCCCTAAACTTCCTCGATCGATATTTTGCCCAAGACGAGTAAATTAGATTATCATTTTTTTTAGTGGGTAGCCTAATTCAAATTCATGAAAGCTGGATTTGGAACGGAGGAACCATATTGTGGGGCGTATCTCATAGAAAATGAGGAGTTAAGAGTCAGAAGTTAAGAATTAGTTAAAAATTATTAATATTAACTCAGCACTCAGCACTCACCACTCAGCACTACTAAGAGAGAGACACCTTCCAGTCTTAGCCCGTCAGCTAACTCCGTAGGCAATGGAAGGAACCCCCAAGACTTAGGCTGTAATACAGTTATTATTGGGGTTTCCTTGACTGATTTCAGATTTGAGATTTTGGTTATCGTCACTCAATCTAAAATCCAAAATCGTTCGACTGAGCGTAGCCGAAGTCTAAAATCTAAAATTTGTCCCCCTGCTTCTCATTGCTAATTCATTTCATTAGGAGAAGTAAAGCTGTGCAAATTAAGCCAATGTTAGCACGTCTGCAAAGTGCCACAGGTCGAAATGACTTAATTGACCAAATGGTACTGCTGCCAGAACCAAAAAAACCTTTTTCAAAAAAACCTGAAAGCTCAAAAGCAGTTAACTTAATTGTTGCTTATGACGCATCTCCCAACAGTCATACAGCACTAGATATTGCTTTTTGGATTGCCCATCAAACCCGTTTAGCCACTAATGCAGAAGTTACAGTTCAAGCTGTTTATGTGGTAGAAGATAATCAAAGCGCTCAGTATCCAAATATCTTGAGTTTTCCCCAACAACAGCCTTCGTTGGAATGTCAAGTTAGTGAAGTATCAAAGTCTGTCACACAGGTATTAACTCAACCCAAATTACAGACAGCGATCGCACCGCTACAACAAGCAGATATAATTCTTTGGCAAGCCCGGAGTCTGGCTGAAGAATGGCAAGGTTCCTTCAAATCTCACCTGCGGTTTGGCTCCATTGCCACAGAACTTAAGAAAGTTGTTGAATCAGAAGCTGCCGATATTTTGTTTTTAGGTTGCAACTCTGTCAATCACCCGATGATTGAGGCTCTAGGTTTTAATTTCCCCTGTGCTGTTTTGGGTATTCCCAGTTGTATTGAGGAATAATTGCTGTTTGAAATTTCAGTAGTTTTTATCAAATTTTAATCATATAAAAGTCACCTACAACTAGGTGACTTTTTTAATTCTTAATTTTAACAAAAAATAATAATGTCTTAACTTTTCGCTATTAAGCTTTTACTTTGATGTCATATACAAAAAAGTAGAACTATGCACAGTTTTCAGATAACCGAATCATCATCAAATATATTATTAACAGAGATTGCTGATTTTGAAGAAAGTATAGATAGCAATTATGTTTCTGAGAATTATACATTTACTCGCAACAGTTGGCGCAAAGACACATTTAACAAAATCTCATCAGAAATCAAAAATGAGTTTTCGAGATTTATTTATAAGGAAATCAAAGACGTTGTAAACAATACTCAAGTTTTGAATGCTATTGCCCAGGCAAATGTGAATCGCCAAGACTTCAAAAACTTCGTTGTTCAGCACTACTTTAGTGCCGACTGGTTTATAGAGCTTTTGATGCATGGTGAAACTCTTGTTTGTGAGCTTGGTCACAAAGAGCTTGCTGATGAGTTTCGGTATA
The DNA here is from genome assembly GCF_017115095.1 of Nostoc sp. NMS4. GTDB lineage: Bacteria > Cyanobacteriota > Cyanobacteriia > Cyanobacteriales > Nostocaceae > Nostoc. The sequence goes on from NZ_JABXKI010000430.1 coordinate 10,047, forward strand.
ACTATGAAGATGAGATGGGTATTGCCAATGGTGTTCAGGTATTTGAAAATTCACACGAATCATGGCGGCAAGATTATTGTCAAGCGATTGGTATCGATCTCAAGTCTGAGAAGCCGATGGATTCAACTATTGGAAACCACCGTGATCCACTGAAAAAACTAATTGTAGAGAAAAATGGTTATTTTCTAGCAGGAATGTTAGCTGCAACAGAGATATATCTTGTAAAAGAGTTTCAAAAGATACAGTTGGGAAGAGATAAATTGTTTTCAGAAGTATTTATAATTACCGAAAAATGTTCTCCAGAAGTTGTTATCAAAAAGAAAAAAAATCGAAAGTATATTGACGATCATATCAAACATGATGCACTGCATTACGCCGATATTCTCGGACCTGCTCTTACTATCGTTGAAAAAGCAAAGGCAAACAATGGAATTGTAAATGGATATAATGTTGCTGAAGAAATTAAAGCAGGGATTCAAGCTGTTACACGTGCAAAAGAAGGGTTTTATGTAGGTTTGAAAGATTTAATACTCCAGGGAAAAGTATCTAAATATTGAAGATTTGAAAGCCATAGTCTGCGAATTATCTGCGCGAACACTTTTTCTTTGTTTTACCCTCTATTTCGGGAGCATCCCAGTTTTTATTTAGCGAGCAAAGATTAATCCATTGAGATAAGCAC
>NZ_JABXKI010000286.1 GCF_017115095.1 Nostoc sp. NMS4
AAGCGGTAGCGGCTAGCAAGGTGGGGATCATTACTACGCCGAACCAACCGATGTAAATCCGGTTGTTGGTGCTGGTGATCCATTCGCAGAACTGGTCCCATACATTGGCGCTTGAGCGCTGTTGTAAGGTTGTTGTCATGGTTTTATGATTGCGGTTATTTATGAATCAGGCGGTTTTGTCTTTGCCTGTGAAACTACTTTACACTGCTTTACAATTTTTAATCAACTTTTGTTACTACAGTAAATCTAATGCGAGTTATCAGGTTTGCTTATTAAAAATCAAAAACCAGGCAGGAGTATACCGAATTAAAAAGAGCCAGGACTATTGAATAATTTATTTATTTATTGGAAGTCCCTAATAAAATGTTTTCCAGTAAGGGAAGGATAGTCTCAAAATAAGGCAGCAGATAATCAAATCTATCTCTGCTGCCTCTGCATTATCTTAACTACTCAATGCCTTTAAGAACCGTTGCAAACTCTTAAACACATTGGGCTTTCTCGCAGGTGTCGCGTCTGTTGTTGTTTGCGGTTGTCCTTTTGAAACAATGAGATCCAAATCATCACCAGATGGTTTTGTGGGTAATTCGGCAATTCTTTGATATTCGCCGCCAGTTTCTAGCCAAACTTCCCACTGTCCTGGGTAGCAGCGATATAAGGCACTTTCATCGTCTATGGGGCGCACGTAATAGGCGGATTCAATGGTACTGATAAAGCGATCGCGGATTTTTCTGGCTGTATAACCAATGCCCACAACCCCAGAATCTTCTAAGCGGGGATTTAATAAGACTAAAGGGCGATCGCCTATTACTTCACACAATTTTTCCAACTGCGGCACTTCTACCGATGTGGGGGCGATGAATAAGAAAATTTCATCCTCTGGCTGAATTTTTGTCTGCAAGGAAGCAGCCCTACCCGTACCAATATCCAAAATTTGAAATGGTGCATCTGCCCAATCACGACGGGCTAAGGCCGCAGCCCCAGCGTCAGCAAAGAAAATCTTCAAACGGGAATCATAATCTGTAAATGCCGGTAGAAATTGTTCCGCCACCGGCATAAACTTCAGTTCTGGGAACAGGAACTCAACTTGTAAGCGAGTACAGCCATCGGCAAGGGCAGCTTGGACGGCTGTACGAGATTGGGCGATCGCATCTTCAAGACTATTTGGAAGTTCACTCATAATCTGCATGGTTCTGTAGTGTCTACTCCCATTGTTTCAGTATTGGCTCTTAATTAGGACTTACGCAGACGAGATCGCCCAATCCCATGAAAACACAGGGCTGTTTCACTTGAGTATTCCCCTATTAATATAAATAAATCCTCAAATATCTCCATTAAACTCAGTCGCCAGCAGGAGGATATTTAGCATAATATTTTTTACACTCGTAAGCAAACCTTGATAAACAACTTAGGTACAGCGTATGCCTCTTCATAAACTTGAACATTTTGACCAAAATTATCGAGAAACTTTTGGCGGAGACGATCTGAAAGCGCTGGATCTTTATACTGGGGGAGGAGACAGAGTTGGCTCAGTTGCTGACGTTCTAGTTGACGATGATGGTCATTTCCGGTATTTAATTGTTGATATAAGCTTAGATTTGGCTAGCAAGAAAATCTTACTACCAATTGGTCTTTGCCAGATCAATGATGCAGAAAGGCGTGTCTATGTTGATGGGTTAAGCAGACAGCAAATAGAAAGTTTGCCCGATCATACAGAAGATGCGATCGCTAACAATGATTACGAAGAAAAGGTACGTAGTGTATTTCGTTCTCCAACCAAAAGTGTGACTTACGATCGCAATACATACAATTACCAACAAGATCCAGATTTATATGGCTTAAATGAGCAATCTCATCAAACTTTTAAACTCTATGAAGAACGATTAATTGCCAACAAATACCGCGTTAAAACCGGAGAAGTAACGATTGGCAAGCATATTGAAACAGAAAATGTACGCCTTACAGTACCTGTTGAAAAAGAACGAATTCTGATTGAGCGAGTTACGCCAACAGAAGCAGGAAACGTTGTAAATCCCAATGAACTTAAGTTTCAAGAAGGGGAAGTAGCACGCATAGAAGTGTACGAAGAAACACCTGAGATACGTAAAGAAGCATTTGTGCGTGAAGAAGTCCGAGTCAAGAAAGTAGTAGAACATGACATTGTGGAAGCACAAGACACTATTCGTCGAGAAGAATTAGATGTTGATACTGCTGGTAATTTAAATGTACAAGATAAAGCTATTTAATTTAGCTGGCTGATAAGTTTGTTTAGTAGATTTATCTGAAATTATCATACAGGCAAAGTTAATTTTTATCTCTGCCTGTGTTTTTTATTCAATAACAAGATTCCTGACTTATGAGAAAGTCGGGAATTTTAATATTCAAAAAAATTACATCTTGAGAAACCATATACAGATCCAAAGATACAAAACTTTTGATTAGATCCCCGACTTCTCAAAGAAGTCGGGGATCTGGACAGCTATATCTATCTGGCAAATACCGTTTACAAAGGCTAGACATATCTTTACAAAACTAAATTGAGATCCTGCCAATTTTATGTATCTAGTTAGCCATATCGCTGAAAAATATCTATAACTTTCGATAATTTAACCCTGGAAATAATTCATTCGGCAGAAGGATGTATAAGAATAAATAAATGTCTTAGTTTAGATATTAAGAGATGACAAATAAATATTTGAGGTTAAACATAATGGTTCTTTACAAATTAGAAGATTTTGAGCCTAGCTATCAAGAAAGTTTTGATGGTCATGACATTAAGGGGCTGGGTGTCTATACACAGGGAACTGATGAAAAAGTTGGTACTGTCAGTGATGTTTTAGTTGATGAGGAAGGTCATTTTCGCTATCTAGTTGTTGACTTAGGCTTCTGGATTTTTGGTAAAAAAGTATTACTACCAATTGGTCGTGCCCGTATCGACTATAACGTAGATCGCGTTTACACAATTGGCTTGACTAGAGAGCAAGCTGAAGATTTGCCTGAGTTCAATGAACGTCAAACCCTTGATTACGATTATGAAGAACGGGTGCGTGGAGTATATCGCCAACCCACAGACTACAACCTTGGTGTAGGTGTAGATCCTTTAGCACCATTAGACCCTTTAGCAACACCAGTGGCAGCACCATTGCCTACAACTCCCACTTACGCTCCTGATAGCTACACTTACGAAAATGAGCCGGCTTTATACGGGTTAAATGAGCAAGATCATCAAACTTTGAAATTGTATGAAGAACGCCTCATTGCCACTAAACGCCGCCAAAAAACTGGGGAAGTAACAATTGGCAAGCGTGTTGAAACTGATACTGCACGAGTTGCAGTGCCGGTAGAAAGAGAACGAGTTGTGATTGAGCGTGTAACTCCAGCAGATGCGGGTAAGGCTGTTTCTGGGCGCGAAGCAGACTTCCGTGAAGGCGAAGTTGCTCGCATAGAAATCCACGAAGAAACTCCCGATGTTCGCAAAGAAGCATTTTTGCGTGAAGAAGTTAGAGTTACAAAAGTGGTCGATCAAGACACAGTTGAAACTCAAGAAACCGTGCGTCGTGAAGAGTTAGATGTAAATTCTACTAATCTTCCAATTGAAGAACGCTAAGTAAATATAGTCATTAGTTACTAGCTAATGACTAATAATTAATTCTACACAGTGCAGGTGAGGCTGTTAAATTAGCTTTACCTGTGCTGATAATAGCTGATACAACTTGGGATTTTTGATTGCAAATATTACTCTGGATATGACTTGGAAAAATATATGCGATCGCAAACATTTTCTAAATGGCATCCAGATGATTAATACATTTAATTTATCTAATTAGAAAGCAGTTAGAAAAGTTTCCATGATGAATAGCCAAGCTATGGCAAAAAATACTTTACAGACAAATGGTAATTCTCGTACTATCTCCTCTCTGGTAGATTTAAGAAAGAAGGTAAACAACTTTGCTGTGTTTGATAAGCAAGGTCAGCTAGTAGGAGTAGTTCATGATTTAGTCGTGGATGGCAATCGTCGGCTAAACCTAGTTATATCTAACCAGACTAACGAAGAAACTGGAGAATATAATCAGCAGTCTTTATTTAGATTGCAGAGCCAGAGAATAAAACAAATAGACAAGCCGAGTAAATCTGTTTTCACCGACTTAAACAAATCAGAAATTGAGTATATGCCTGAATATTTAGAATCAGAAACACCAGGCGATTTTAACTCAACTGAGCAACTAGCTAACAATCAAATTACAAATAGCCCAGTTGAGCCAGTAAATTTAGAACAGGTTCCTGAAGAACAGATTATTCGTCTATTAGAAGAACGACTAGTCGTTGAAAACAGTAAGCGTAAAGTTGGTGAGGTAATTGTTCGCAAAGTCATTGAAACCCGGATGGTACAAGTTCCTGTCCGACGTGAAAAGCTGATTGTGGAACAAATTAGCCCAGAACACAAACAACTTGCAGAGATTGATTTAGGACAAGGAGAAATTTCTGGCTTTGATTTGACTGAAGTAGAAAGACTTGAAGTTACAGATGACAACGGTTTAACGGTAAGCGGCGAATTTAGCTCGCCTAAAATTGCTAATTTATTATTGAATGCGATCGCACTAGAGCGAAATCACGGCTGCAAACAGGTGCGTGTCACCATTACCGTTGAAGATGAGTCACACCAGAAAAAATACCAAGAGTGGTTTGACCGTTGCTCTAAAGGTCAATCACTAAAGCCATAACAATAAGTTTCTAGCAGATAAATTAGTAGGGTGGGCATTGCACACCCTATTTTTTTATAGCGGGGAGTGTCAAAATACTAAGCAGTTGCCGTTCTTTTGGCTGCTTGCAATGAAATTTCGACTGAAGATACTTTCACTCAAGAAACGAAAGCAGCGTTTGATCCCACCGATTAAAATTCAAGTTCAAGATGGAAAATTTGAGATTATAGGTATGGGTGTATGGTATTCCTACTGGCGCGATCCCTATCATCTGCTGCTAACGATTCCCTGGACTGGCTTTCTCCTGCTGATTTGTACCTTTTATATAACTATTAATGCTCTATTTGCCCTAGCTTACTTGATAGGAGGAGATTGTATTGCCAACGCCCGACCTGGCTCTTTTTTAGATGTCTTTTTCTTTAGCGTGCAAACCCTAGCATCTATCGGCTATGGGGCAATGTATCCGAAAACAACTTACGCCAACATTATTGTCACTATTGAAGCAATGATTGGTTTGGTGGGAATTGCTGTGATGACAGGACTAGCCTTTGCTCGATTCTCTCGACCTACAGCCCGTGTGCTGTTTAGCCGTGTTGCTGTCATTACAGCTCATAATGCGATGCCGACTCTCATATTTCGCAGCGCTAATCGACGGCGCAATACGATTTTGGAGGCGCAAATGCGAGTCTACTTGATGCGCGACGAAGTAACCCTAGAAGGACAGTTCATGCGTCGGTTCCACGATCTCAAACTGGTGAGGAACCAAACACCTAGCTTCACGTTAAGCTGGTCAGTGATGCATGTCATTGATGAGTTTAGTCCTTTATATGGGATGACACCAGAATCGTTAACCCAGACAAATACTATGCTAATTGTCTCTTTGAGTGGCATTGATGAAACGGTTGCTCAGGTTGTTCATGCCCGTCATACCTATGGTGCGAATGAGATTTTGTGGAACAATCAATTTGTCGATATCTTTCACCACACACCCGATGGACATCGCTACATTGATTACAACCGCTTCCACGATGTTTTACCTTTAGAGTAAAGGGGTTAAACCAATTCGCAATTTGCAATTCGCAATTCGCAATTACGTTTTGTGTAAGCGTTGCGTTAGCGAGTCTGCGAGCGTCCGGGGATTTTACCCCGACACAAAACCTGCTGCCTGTCTTGCTGGGGAATTAAACCCCCAAACTTTGTTAAATTCCTGAAAATTACTCAGAACTTTGATTGAGTGCTGGTTGTAAGGGTTTAACAACTACCCGACCATTTTCAACTACAGTGCAAGTTTTAACCATACTCTTACTGTGGTTAACTGGCACATCCTGGCACTGGTTTTGGTGGGAGATATTTTGCTCTTGTTGTTGGTTAAGGACGACAACACTACAGGAACAGGAAGGAATGGACATATAAATTAATTTTGATCTCTATATCTATTATCGCGCTACTGATGCTGTTTGGCTGAAAAATTTGCTACCTATATGTTTTGATATTCAGGAGAATAAGTAGGCGATCGCAGGTGTGTGTCCCTAGTATCCTGAAATTTAGTTGAGTGCCAATTATTGCGTATATGCGAAACTATGAAAGCAAGTACTTGCATTCTTGTGCTTGTAACCGTAAATAGGAGTGTAAATAGGAAAGCGGTTATAGATCCCGCCCCGCTTTCCTCTCTGTTTAAACAAGTTTTAACAGGGGTTAGATAGTGGGTTTTTCTAATGAAAAAATTTTTGAGATATCTGGGTTTTGGTTTACTATCTACGTTCTTGACTGCCACTCCCGGATTGGGGGCTGAACGCATTAGCTTTTATTATCCTCCCTTTGGCGAATTTTCCTTATCGGTGGACTCGCTGGAAACCTTTGCAAAAGTTGGCAAAATCGATCAAGATTTTTCATTTTATGCTAGTCGTGCTACACCTGAACAACTCGCTCAACTGCGGGATCTACTCCAGCAGCGCTTTAATCTCACTCCTACACTAGTATCTCAAGTTACCTACTCACCGATAGGCGAGCAGTTGGTGCAACAACTAGGAAAATTACTCCTTACTGAGTCTCGAAAGAATGGCTTTTATGCCATACGCGCCTCTTTAATTTTGTCTGCTGCCGATCAACAACAGGGATTAACGGTTGTGAATTTACTGCGGAAATTTCCTAGCGATACGATACGGGTAAATTTCACTGAGGGGTTAAGGATAGTCGATGACTTGTCACAATTGATTAAAAGAAAGGATGAGGTTTTTGCCTCTCTTCAAAAAGAAGCGATCGCTCAAGCAGCCACTTCAAAAATTGATTTCTCCCAAAAACCAGATTTGCGATCGCCAGGAAAATTTACCTGGCAGAAAAAAACCTTTGAGTTAAATGACATTTCTCGCTCACGCCGTCTACCTGTGGATATCTATTTACCGTCAGCAGGTTCACAAAAAGCTGGAGAATTAGTTTCGCCTCCCTTTCCCCTGATTGTAATTTCTCACGGACTGGCCTCAGACCGCTCTACCTTTGTCTACCTGGCTCAACATCTAGCATCTTATGGTTTTGCTGTTGCTGTATTGGAACACCCTGGTAGTAATGCCGAACGCTTTCAACAATATTTTGCGGGTTTGGCAGGGCCGCCAGATGCAGCAGAATTTATCAACCGACCTTTAGATATCAAATATCTACTCAATGAACTCCAACGTTTAGATAAATCTGATCCCAGCCTCCAAGGAAAACTCAATTTTCAGCAAGTTGGGGCGATCGGTCAGTCTTTTGGTGGTTATACTGTTTTGACTTTAGCAGGAGCGAATATTAACTTTGAGCAACTGAGGCAAGATTGTAATCCCGATAATTCCTCCTTTAATTTGTCGCTGTTTTTGCAGTGTCAAGCAAACGAGTTACCTCCAAAAAATTACGAACTTAAAGACGATCGCATCAAAGCCGTCATTGCGATTAATCCCATTGACAGCTCAGTTTTGGGTCAGGGGGAAATCAGTCAAATTAAAATTCCCGTCATGCTGGTAGCAGGTAGTCAAGATGTTTTTGCACCACCCGTATTTGAGCAAATTCGCCCCTTTACCTGGCTTTCTGACTCCAATAAGTACCTGGCTTTGATCGAAAACGCCACCCACTTTTCAGCGATCGCCGAACCTACTTCTGGAAATGATGTCTTACCTGTGCCACCTGCCTTACTAGGCCCAGATCGTACTGCTATTTATTCCTATCTCAACGCCCTCAGCGTCGCTTTTTTTGAAAGCCATCTCCTTAACCGCCCTGAATACCGTTCCTATTTACAGCCTTCCTACGCCACATTTATTAGTAAGGAGCCGCTTAATCTCAGTATTTTACAATCATTGTCGGTAGCTCAGTTCAATCAAATTTGGAGTGAGCCAACTCCCCAGGTAAGCAAACCAGCAAATCCTCAACCTACTCCTACACCCCGTTAGTTATAGGAAGTTGGAAAGATAAGTAAATGCACGGAGTACAGCTTTAGGCAAAATCATCAATTAGGAATCATATAGACTGACAGTTTAGATCCCCGATTTCTCTAATAAGTCGGGGATCTTATTATTCACGAATGATTGAAGTTTGCTATACGAGGCAAGTCTCAAGCATTACTTTGATGAACTCAAAGCGAAACCTAAACAAATTACTATTTTTCCTAAAGTTTTAGTAGATAATTCCAGACAGCGTTCTAGCCTTCTTTGATTGTTTTCAATAAATAAAAGTCATCAAACTTTATTTTCAAAAAACAGTAAATATACTGTTGCGATTATATGAGTTAGCTGAGGGTTTTAACGATTGCAACCATTAGCCACAATCCTATATGTCTTTTTTGTTTCTAAACCATGAATTAGATATCACAATTTACTAAAACAGGGCTATTTGTCAGGGAAGTGAGATATTTGTACTGAGGGATTTATAAAAACTTATTTAATAAAATCTTTTGCATATATATACTTGTCGTTAAGAAGTATTAAGAAATTCTTATTAAAGAATATTGCAATACCTTGATTTAATTGCTAACGTGTGTATGACAACAATGCTGATGAGCGCTCGGATCTAGGAGAAATAAAATCTATGAGCTATACCCATTCAGCCAAGTGTGTTAGGCTTTGACGGGTTAAAAAGGAGAAATTTCTGCCTCGTATAGACAATTATGAGGGATTGCAGATTAACCAAGAAATATCTCGTTACTGAAGGCTTAGTTTCAGTTTGATTTCAATTAAGATTGATTATTTGTCTTATCTTGTGCCGACAAGCGACTAGCTCTTGATTGTGTGCATCAGCAATAACGAAGAGTTTGGTAAGACTTAAATTTTAGAGGATAAAATCAATGGAGATTCAAGGTAAAGTTGCCCTAATTACAGGGGCTTCGCGTGGGATTGGACGGGCGATCGCTCTCGAATTAGCGCAACAAGGCATCAAACGGATGATATTAATAGCACGCGATCGCCGGAAGTTAGTGGAGGTAGCTAGCGAAATTGAGGCGATGGGTACAGAAGCTGCGATCGTGGCCTTAGATTTGACTCAAACAATAGAAGTAAATATCGCTGTTGCCCAACTGTGGCGCAATTACGGACAGATTCACCTCCTGGTTAATTGTGCGGGAGTCGCATATCAAAGTTCGTTTTTGCAATCTAAAATGCCCCAAGTTCAAGAAGAACTCTCTGTGAACTTGTTAGGAATGTACAACCTCACTAGTTTGATTGCTCGTCGCATGGCCAGCCAAAGACAAGGGACAATTGTCAATGTATCGAGCCTGATGGGGAAAGTTGCAGCACCAACGATGGCGACATACTCAGCAACCAAGTTTGCCATCTTAGGGTTTACCCAAGCCTTGCGCCAAGAATTAGCGGAACACAATATCCGCGTCATTGCATTATTGCCTTCCCTGACAGACACAGACATGGTGCGCGACTTAAAATTATTTCGCTGGGTGATCCCCATGACTCCCCAGCAAGTGGCTAAAGCACTGATCACCGGAATGCAGAATGATTCATCAGAAATTTTAGTCGGATGGCAAAGTCATTTAGCTGTGTGGTGTCAACGCCTCGCCCCTTGGTTGTTAGAGCTAATTTTACGAATAGCTACACCGCCAGCACCAAGCAGACAACGGCTGATTGAAAAACTTATCCCTTCGCGTAGCGTCTAGTATAGAAGCCGAGGGCGATCGCTAACTCAACACTTAGCATTCCTGAACAAACTTACCCAAAATCTTCAGTCGTTTGGCTTTACCCTTATGCAACAAAGTAAGGCTCACAGTGCCAAGAAATGCTAATAAGCTGAAAGTAGAAGTAGATTCAGGTACAGACTTGGGATTCTCAATTTTGATAACTTGTCCCTGTCCTGGGCGATCGCCTCGGTTTGTGATGTAGATAGCATCATCAGCACCAATAGTCAAAGCAGTAGCAGACTCTAACCCATTACCACTAAGAAGAGTTGTGCGAGTTCCATCCTTTGCTATTTTAATTACAGAACCATCTAGATTACCTTTCCAGAGTGACTGATTAGCGTACTGCAAAGCATATAAATTGCCCTTAGTATCAAAAGCTAAGTCAGTAAGTTGAGTAAATCCATCGGTATAAACTGTTGGTTTATTATCAGCACCAACTCGATAGATTTTTGCTTCGCCTTGTGGAAAAGGAAAACCAGTTAATTGGCTAATATAATAAGCGCCATCTGGGCCTTTGGCGATATTTGTGGGTACTGCTTGGATTTCAAATGGTGATGATGATGGGCCAGAGGGAAAAATTGGATTAGTTAATGTCTGCCGGGGAATTGTAGCGATCGCCTTTAAATTACTGCCATCAGTACCTACGCTGAGTAACTCATTAGCACCAGTATCAACTGTAACAATCTTATTTCCATCTAAAAGCAGAGAAAAGGGATTGCTAATTAGATCGCCTCCATCGGGATTATTTGCAAGTTCATAATTAGCCAAATCAGCAACACTAGTCCAGGAATTTGTATTAAAATTAGCAGTGATAATTTTTCCTAAGTCAGTGTTACCTAATGTGGCGCGAAATGTGGGATTTGAACCATA
>NZ_JABXKI010000129.1 GCF_017115095.1 Nostoc sp. NMS4
TACACACAAGTCTGAAATAGCTGATTAACCAGGGTTTTACCCCACCCTAACCCTCCCCTTGCAAAGGGGAGGGAACTAGATTTCTTTTTTCCCCCCAATACATCGGGGGGATTAAGGGGGGGATCGAGGTTTCAGGTTTTGAGTGCGTAAGTCCTGTTTATATTCATAATTCAGAAGTTAGCTTGGTGGTTGAGTTTCCAAAACCTGATTTTTCTCTAACAAAGTACTAGTAGCATTAACTACAATTTGTGCTGCTCCTGTGAAGAACGATCGCTCGATAGTTGCTGGAACATCGCTAGGTTTATGATAATGTGGGGTACGTAAATTTGCGGTATCTGTCACCAGCACCGCAGCCACACCTTGGTACCAAAATGGTGCATGATCGCTGCGTAGGGTGTCTGGTGTCAGTAAACCTTTAAAAGGAATTGGTAGTGTTAGAACTGCTGGCAAAGTTGATTCCTGTTTATTCAGGGCAGTTGAGGGGATATTCTGTGAGCTTTGAAAGGCATTTAAGAAAGGTAAGTGTTCTGTATCACCGACTACCGCTAAAAAGTCGCCCTTGTCGCTAGGTGGCGTAACAGGCAATCCGGCAGGGTATTTCTGACAGCCAGCAGTGTAACAAGCGTAACCTACCATATCCATAACGATCGCACCGCCTAAATTTTGTAAGCGTCCTCTCTGACTCACAAAAGCCTGACTACCCAAAAGTCCTGCTTCTTCTTGGTCAAAAAAAGCTAACTGTAACGTCCGTGGTGTCGGACGGGAACCGAGCAACCGAGCTACTTCCAGCACTACAGCGACACCACTGGCGTTATCATCAGCACCAGGGGAAGAGGCAACAGTATCGTAATGCGCTGCTACAAGAATTGCTTTAGCGGCTTTGTTAGTTCCTGGGCGTTCGGCAAAAATATTTACACCGTCAGAGAACTTTTCTAATTTAGGTTTCCAGCCGACTTTTTTCAGTTCAGTTGTGATATAAGTTCGAGTTAGCGATCGCTCTTTTGTGGTGTAGCGCTGAAAATTCAACTTTTGGATATGGGTTAACAGCTTGTCAGTAGACACTTGGGGAGTAATGTAAACTTCCCTTGACTCTGGCTGTAGTTGGGGTGTTTTCACTGGAATATTTTCAACAATTGTTGGTGAGGGACGCTGTTCAAAAAACGTGCTACCTCTGCTACCCAACACGGCAACTGTCATCAGCACCAATAGCATCAGCCAAATCCATTTTCTCATGTGATTTATCGAAAATTTGGGTCTAAAACCCTCTCCTTCTAGGACGGCTTTTGGTAAAATAGGGTTTGTGGAAGGGTAATCAACCACATTAAAAACCCATTTGCTGTCTAATACGCAGACGCTGAACCTTGACAACTAAATCTATGGGGTTCTACTTTGTAGTTCTAGTATTTACCTGGAAGTAGGTAAAAGATTTACAGGTACTAGACGACCAGCATTAAACTTCAAACAAATTTTGCAGCAATGCAACTACGGTAGGGCATACCGAAAGTTAACGCTTGGGGAGAGAACCACCTCTGGGTTAGATACCGCAAGGGGTCTAAGCTAAGTGGACTCGCAGAAACCTTGAATCCTCATGCCTTTAGGCTGAGGAGTGTCAACCTTGGCTTCCTGACTTAGGGTAGCGCAAATCCCCAAGCATCACATTTCTGATAAACCATTACAAAGACGCGTTAACAATTCAAAATTCAAAATGACGCTAACCCAACCTACTGGTCTGTCTCATTAATTTTGAGAGGTTGAGAAACGAACCGTAAAGGGCGCGAAGGAAGAAAAATTAAGAATGAGTTCACCCATCATACATATTTAATGCGGCAGACCACTACTAGCGTGGCAAGCTTAAAATAGTGTATTAGATGTAGGTTGGGTGGAGCGGAGCGCAACCCAACATATATCAGGATATTGGGTTACGCAAAGCCTCCACCCAACCTACACTTTTTTTGCTTGCGACTTGCGACTTCTTTAACGATTCATCGCGTCTCTTGCCTTAACCGACACCTAACATTTGTCTCTTAACAAGAGCATGTCCAGATTCCACATCAAACCAGTGAATATCTTCAGGGGGCAATGCTAGTGTAATATTCTCATCACTCCAATTTTGGTCTGTTGGCAACAAAGCACGTACCGTAATCGCTCCGGTTTGTGAACCCTCAATCTTGACACTGACCAAATAGTGCATACCCAAGTTTTCCACTAAAAATACTCGCCCTTGGATAGTCTGGGTATCACCTGGTTGAGCAATGCGGACATTTTCTGGGCGAATTCCCAGAACAATTTGTGCTGGTACTGTTGGTATATCTGGGAGAAGCACTTGAAAGTTACCCAGCAGCGCGTATTGTCCCTTACAAGCTAGAGTCAACAAATTCATTTGCGGACTACCAACAAACCCAGCCACAAATAGATTCGCTGGATGGTTATAAATGCGATCGGGTGGATCTAGTTGTTGGACATAGCCATCGTTGAGCAAAGCTACTTTTGTGGAGAGTGTCATCGCTTCGGTTTGGTCGTGGGTAACGTAGACAACTGGCACTTTTTGGGCTGCAAAAATTTGCTTGATATCAGCTCGCACTCGTTCCCGCAGTAGTGCATCCAGGTTACTTAAAGGTTCATCCAGCAGATACACATCGGCATTACGCACCAAAGCACGACCGACTGCAACCCTCTGACGTTGACCTCCAGACATTTTACCAGGCTTGCGGTTCATTAACTCTGCTAATCCTAAAACTTCTGCCACTTCTGCCACTCGCTGTTTAATTTCTGTCGGTGGTACATTTTTTAGCTTCAGTCCAGAAGCAAGGTTTTCGTACACCGTCATGTGGGGATAGAGTGCATAACTTTGAAATACCATTGCAATATTGCGATCGCTGGCTCGTTTATAGGTGACATCCACCTCCCCAATCTTAATTTGACCGTGAGTCGGTTCTTCAAGACCCGCAATCATCCGTAGGACGGTGGATTTACCACAGCCAGAAGGGCCAAGTAAAGTCAGAAACTCATGGTTATCTACAGTTAAACTAACGTCTTTGACAGGGACGACTTTAGGATTGTAGGTTTTATTCAAGTTTTTGAGTTCGAGTTTAGCCATTTTGATTTTTATCCCTTAACAGCACCAGCAGTAAGACCTTGGACAATCCGGCGCTGGAAAAATAAAACTAGTAAAATCAGGGGTAACGTTCCCACAACAGTTGCCGCCGCGATCGCACCATAAGGAATTTCAAATACTGTCGCACCACCTAACTGAGCCGCAGCAACGGGAATTGTCTTCAATTCTTCACGAGTCATAAAGGTGAGAGCGAAAATAAACTCGTTCCAAGCAAAAATAAAGGTAAGAATTCCAGTAGTTACTAAGGCAGGAAGGGTCATTGGTAGGACGATTTGCCACAGTAGTTGAAAGGTGTTGTAACCATCGACCCTAGCGGAATCTTCCAAGTCTTTTGGTAATTGTTCAAAAAAGCTTTTAAGTACTAAAATTGTGAGCGGCAAATTGATCGCAGTATAGGGTATAATTAGCGCCAGATAATTATTACCTAATTTCAGCGCCTGGATAATTTCTAATAGTCCTAAGAACAACAGAATTCCCGGAAATAAGGTGACAATTAAAATGCTGGCAAGGATAACTTTTTCACCCCAAGGGCGTAACCGTGCCAGAGCATAAGCCGCAGGTGCGCCGATCGCTAAAGCTACAGCTGTAGAAGTAATCGACACAAAGGCACTGTTGAAGATATAGCGCCAAAATGGACGACGAGTAAATAACTCAATGTAGTGATTAAAAGTGAATCGTGTCGGGAAATAGACAGTAGGAACGGCGGCAATATCATCATTCACTTTAAACGAAGTTAGCAATTGCCAGAGGGCTGGCGCTAGGCTAAATACCACTATTAATATAACTATGATGAACAGCAAGATTTTTTTCAGATAAAACTTGTTTACTCCTGTTCGTTTTGGAGTCGTTGCAACTGTTGGGGGAGTTAGACTCATGGGTTAAATGGCTCCTGACGTTTTGGCACGGTACTTGTTAAGCAAGAAAGTAGCGATCGCCACTGCAAAAATCAATATTAAAAATGTCACCACTACCAGGGCAGCGCCATAACCAAAATCTAAGTAGCGCATCACCGTAGAGTAAATGTACAATGATACCACTTCCGTAGCGCCACCAGGGCCACCCCCGGTCATCACAGCAACCAAGTCGAAAATTCCGAAAGCTTGAGCAAACCGAAATAGGACTGCAATTAAGATTTGCGGCAGCAGCAAGGGTAGGGTAATATTGCGGAAGCTTTGCCAAGCATTTGCCCCATCGACCGAATAAGCTTCATAAAGGTCTTGTGATATCGATTGCAATCCAGCTAGCAACAGGATACTGATAAACGGCGTAGTTTTCCAAACATCAGCAAAAACCAGTGCGATCGTCGCCAGTGTGGGATCTCCTAACCAGTTAATCCCAGTTTTAATCAGCCCCAACCGCAGCAGAATATCGTTCACAACCCCAAACTGGTCGTTAAAAATCCAAGCCCACGCCAGACCAATCAGAGAAGTAGGCAAAGCCCAAGGGATAATGGCAGTTGTACGCACTATGCCCCGCCCAAAAAACGCCTGATTGAGAACTAGAGCAACCCCTAATCCTAGCAGGAGTTCTGAGATTACTGATGCTGTCGTGAACACCGTCGTCGCCCACAAACTCTGCCAGAAGCGACCATCACCGACCATTCGTACATAATTGTCTAAACCAGAGAATACAGGTTGTAGCTCTGTTCCCAAATTTTTAGTAAATACACTTAACCAAAATGCTCGTAAAATCGGGTAGGCAAATACAAACAACAACAGCAGCAATGCGGGTGTTAGTAAAATCCAGGCTGTCTGTTGTTCTCGATTTCTTAGTGTATGTAAATTTGTCATTTGTCATTTGTCATTGGGCATTTGTCATTGGGCATTGGGCATTGGGCATGAGGTAGAAGTTCTTTAATTTTGAATTTTGAATTTTGAATTTTGAATTGATTACTCCCCTGCCCCCAGCAGTCGGCGCGTTTCCGCCGCCGCCGCTTGCATTGCTTGTTGCGAATTCATCCGACCGGATAAGGCGGCGCTGAGATAACGCTGTAAAATATCTGATGTTTGAGCATATTGTGCGATCGGTGGACGTAAAACTGCATTGCCTACGACTTGTAATAACTGCGGATAGTGGGGGTATTTAGCAACAATCTCTGGGTCTGTAAACAATTCCCGGCGACTGGGGACATAGCCGGCACTGAAAATAAATCGGCGCTGTGCTTCCCGACTGGTAAAATATTGAATTGCTTTCCAAGCTTCTTCGGGATGTTGAGAAGATTTCGCAATCCCTAAACCCCAGCCTCCTAGACAAGCTGCTCCTGTCTTCCCAGGAGCGTGAACCATCGGTTTAATTGCAATTTTGCCCCGGATTGGCGAATTTTCTGCCTGGGCTAAAGGCCACGCATAAGGCCAACTGCGTAAAAATGCTACTTTACCACTTTGAAACAAGCGCCGGGTGTCTTCTTCTTGGTAAGTAGTGACTCCAGGGGGAGAAATGCCTTCGCTGATGGTACTACGCAAAAACTCAATGGCTCGTAATGTTTCTGGTCGATCTAGTCCAACTTCGAGGGTCTTGGGATTAACCCAGAAGCCACCAAAGCCATCGAGGACTTCTGCAAACATCGCCACGAGTCCTTCATATTGGCGACCCTGCCAAACATAACCCCAATTTACCTCCTTTTTTTTCTGCAAGACTTGGGAAATTCGGAGCAAATCATCAAAGGTTTCTGGCGGTTTCAATCCCGCTTGTTTGATTAAATCTTCCCGGTAGTAGAGCATTCCCACATCGGAACGTACTGGAATGCGGTACAGTTTGTTTTGATAACGTCCCCCTTCGACATCCTGGGATGAAAATGCTGCCAACTCATCTTTAGAAATGCGATCGCCTAAAGGTAGCAACCATCCAGCAGCAGCAAACTTGGATGTCCAGATCACATCCATATTGATCAGGTCATAGGGGGATTCACCTAAGATAAAAGACGAGGTATACAGGTCTTCCAGCAAATTTGTAGCATTCGGCCCTTCAACGAGATTAATCCGAATACCTGGGTTCTCAGCCTCGAAGTCTCTAATTAAACCCTGCCTCCAAGGTTCGGCATCAGGAGCAGTCATTAACAGATTGAGGGTAACTGGTTGCTGCGAAAGTGCTACCCAACTGAACAATATGATGCTCAAGAGAGTTGCCAGGAAAACCCCTATATGTAGATAACTTTGTTTTTGAATGAATTTTTGCAAATTGTTTATAGGCTTTCGGTACAACATTATTAATGTAGCGATCGCTAGTGGTAATTCTTAGGAAATAAAAACATAAAATATCTCAAAAAAGATTATTTTGTATTATTTTTTTATCAAAATTCTTGATAAATGTTTAATTATGCAGTTAAAAACTACCGCTCTAGATAGATGTAATGTATTATTACAAGAAATAACACGATTTGCTGACAAGCTCAGAGGCTTCAGCCGTGAGTAGAAGCAAACGGCAGTTTTAACTGCTGTGACTAAGTAATGAGTAATGAGTAATAAGTAATGGGTATTTACTTATTACTCATTACTTATTACTCATTACTTTTCAAGAATCTCAGTCACTTTTAGTGCTGAGAGTGTCAAATCTTCTCAATAACCTCATCAGTCATCTTAATTTGATTTTTTCCTATATTACGTTTCAGCAAAAAAATACCCGCATCATGTGCTTGCTGACCACCGTGGCTAAAGCAAGCATCCTCGATAATGACTGGTTCAATACCACGCTCAAAAGAGTCAATTGCTGTCTTCAAAATGCAGCTATCGGTTGCAACTCCACAAAGATATATTTTGCTGATTTGATTAACAAAGATAAAACTCGAAAAATCCTCCGTAAATGCCGAGTAATAAGGTTTGTCAAAAATATTATTATTTATATTATTTATATATGGCTGAAGTTCATCAATAATGCTCGCTTCTGGTTCATTTATCAACCTTGACCAACGAATTAGTTTAACATAATTACTGTCAGCAGTATTGATAAATCTTGTGAATTCAACAAGTTTACCAGCCGCTAAAAAACGCTCAATTAATTTAAGGACAGTAGGAATAATATGTCTGCATTTCTCCGACATAAACCCGTTTTGCATATCTATTACAAGAAGAATTTCGCTCATTCCCCTAAACCCAGGTGATTTTGTAACGCTTGGCGCATGACTTCTACGGGCAAAGTTTCCAGCTGTAACCAGATTTTTAAGGCTGCTACCCCTTGTTGAACTAGCATTTCTAAACCATCGATCGCAATTGCACCTTGTTTTTCAGCTTGCTGGAGAAATTGTGTTGGTTTCGGAATATATATTAAATCGTAAGCGATCGCACCCGTTGGTAAATTCGCTATTTCTTCCACACTCAAAGGCGATTCATCAACTTTGGGATACATCCCAATGGGAGTTGTATTTACCAGCAGATTTGCTTGGGGAATGAGCTTTGGTAATTCCTCCCATTGATGAACCTGAAATTTATCAGCTAGTGGTGAATTGCTCCAACTATTGCGGAATTCTTCTAATCTCTGCATATTGCGCCCAACAACATGAATTTGGGCAAAACCTAACTGAATACAACCTGCGACAACTGCTCTAGCTGCACCACCATTGCCTAAAATTACCGCTACTTTCTGACTCCAATCTTGTTTATATGTTGTTTGCAAAGGGGCGATAAATCCTTCTATATCTGTATTTGTCCCTACCCATTTATTATTTTGACGGCTAACAGTATTCACGGCTCCAATAGTTTGAGCGAGAGGCGTAATTTCTGAGAGTAGGGGGATGATTGCCTGTTTGTGAGGTATTGTCACATTAAAACCGACAACCCCAACAGCGGCCAAACCTGCGATCGCCACCTCTAAATTCTGTGGTTCAATCGGAAAAGGGAGATAAATATAATCTAATCCTAATTGTGCGATGTCTTCTCTACGAGACGCTACGCGAACGACGAGCTGCGCTAACGCAGCATTATGCATCACAGGCGACAGCGAATGCTCCACCGGATATCCAATAACTCCTAATAGTTTAGTTTTGCCTGTAATTTTTTTAGTCATTTGTCATTTGTCATTTGTCATTGGTCATTTGTCATTTGTCATTGGACATTAGACATTGGGCATTGAGCATTGGGCATTGGTTATTAATTCTTCTCCCCCTGCCTTCCCTGCCTCCCCTGCCCCCCTACCCCTCATCCCCTTCATCCCCTACAATTATTAAAAGCTACTTAACATTTCTTTGAATCATGCAAGTAACTACAGCCCCCTCTACAACTCCAACACCTGGTAAATATTGGCAGTGGCGCGGGCATAACATTTACTATGTGAGTGCGGGAGAGAAACAAACGCAACGTCCGCCCTTGCTTTTGGTACATGGATTTGGTGCTTCCACAGACCATTGGCGCAAGAATATCACAGGATTGTGTCAAGATTTTGAAGTATTTGCGATCGACCTTTTGGGATTCGGGCGATCGGCAAAACCAAAATTGCAGTATAGTGGCGACTTGTGGCGCGATCAACTCCATGATTTTATCAGCGAAGTGATTGGTCAAAAAGCAGTATTAGCCGGTAATTCCCTTGGTGGTTATGCTTGCTTGTGTGTTGCAGCGCAACGTCCCGACAGTGTGGCTGGATTAGTGTTGCTCAATAGTGCAGGGCCTTTTAGTGAAAGCCAGCCGACATCTGAACCTGAAGCTTTGCAAAGCGAAATTCAGCCACCCAAACAACCCTCTTCTTTAGAGAAACTCTTGGGGAACTCAGTTAAGTGGATTTTTCAACAACCTTTAGCTCAATTTTTGTTATTTCAATATGTGCGACAACGTTGGGTAATTCGCCAAACTTTAGAAAAAGTATATCTTGATAAAAGTGCAGTTACAGACCAATTGGTAGAAGAAATTTCTCGTCCTGCTTTTGATGCGGGTGCATTAGATGTATTTGTTTCAGTTTTTAGCAGTCCTCAAGGGGAAAAAGTTGATGTGTTATTGAAGCAATTAACTTGTTCTTTATTAATGTTATGGGGAGAAGCCGATCCTTGGATGAATGCTAAAGAGCGTTCTCAAAAGTTTCGTCAATATTGCCCTCAACTCACAGAGCATTTCTTAACAGCAGGTCATTGTCCCCATGATGAAGTACCCGATAGAGTAAACCAACTTTTACGCGATTGGGTATTGTCTAAGTAAGTTGGCGTGAATAATTAAAGCTTTGTAGTAAGCGGCTGAAGCCACTTACTACGAACAAAGTTATTTAAAAATGTAGGATTTAATTTCTTGCTCGATTTGGTCACTAATAACCTCAGTTCCCATACCGATTTTATCGAGGTTAACTCTCACAAAATTTGTTTTATCTTCTTTGGTAAACTTTTTATCATTATCCGAGTCTTTGATAATTTTTAGGAAAATTGCGTTTTGACTGGGAACAAGAACCCAACTGATGATTCGAGTATTATTAGGGGTAACTTGCTGGAGGTTCTTACCTGATAAATCAGAAAGATAGCCAATAGTAGCATCTTCGCTGTTGAGTTTTTTATCTATATTTGTGTCTTGGTCAATGATTTTATACAACCAAACTCTTGTGGTTGGCTTATTTGTTGCTTTTACCTCCAATAAATCAAAGGAGGTAATAATGGCTTTTTTATTTAATAAAAGATGAGCTTCACTACCTTGCTTTTGATAAAAGATGATGTTATATAATTGATTGTTTCTTTCATTTTCATAAGAACGTGAAAGGCTTAAATCAAGTCCTTTATCTTCATTTTGCCCTGAAATACTAACAGGAATCATCAGATAATCTGATTGTTCTTTAATAATTAAATCGCCATAGATAAGATTTGGTTGTAGCTTTGGTTTATCAGTTGCTTTTACCTGTTCTGCATTTTTACTAACAGAAGACTTACAGGAAAAAGAAAGGGCGGCTACAATAATAGCTGTAGTGATTTTATTTAAAAAACGATAATTTCTCATCAAATTCCCCTAGCAGGTAGGTTGCTGTCTTATTTTATTCCCTGCTGGGAAAGTAGCTATGTTATTCTATAGGACTAGTATTTGATTTTTGAAATGCACGTAGTAGACTGTCTACGCAGAATAGTGCATTAGACTGACGACGTAGGTTGGGTGGAGCGGAGCGCAACCCAACATATATCAGGATGTTGGGTTACGCAAAGCCCATTGGTGTCAACTTAAGCTAGAAATGGCTTATCTGTTGGCTTCCTGACCCGCCTTGAACTAAAGTTCAAGGCTAATAGCCAAAGTCTACTGAAGTAGACTAAAGATTTTTCCAGATATTTAGTCATCTTGAGATGACTTTTGCTATTAGCAAGGAACTTCAGTTCCTTGGGGGACATAACTTTTACGTTAAATTGACACCAATGGTTATGGCTTTGCTATTTAGTATTGCCACCCTACTACAGAAATTTTATTTT
>NZ_JABXKI010000206.1 GCF_017115095.1 Nostoc sp. NMS4
AGGCCATTCCTCAACGACATCGGCGCAATGCCTCAAGGTCGCTTTACATCTGGGCTGAGGCTTTAACTTGACACCAATGCCATCTTGCCCGCCTTGGGCTGTGGGCGGGCAAGATGCCCACCCCACAATATTGGATAATTTATTTGTTGGAAGTCCCTTAGCTGGGTTTTTATATTAAGTCAAAAACTTTGTTTTTAATGAATGATTAAATAGGACTATAAAAAATATGTTCGTGCCATTCCAAGTTATTGTAAATAACAGAATTATTAGATAACGGAATTCCAATAAATAAACAATCTTGGAGTTGGCAAAGTCCAAAATTATTTATTAGTATTGTAGCAATTACTGTTAAAGAGCAAAGTAAAAATTATGAGTAGCCAATTAGAACAGTTTGCAAGTGATAATTCCTCTGGCATTTGTCCTGAAGCACTAGAATATATGATTAGGGCAAATCAAGGTAGCGTTCCAGCTTATGGAAACGATGAATGGACTCAAAAAGCAACAGATTATTTTCGGGAACTCTTTGAAATTGATTGTGAAGTATTTTTTACCTTTAACGGTACAGCTGCAAATTCTTTATCTTTAGCTGCTCTTTGCCAGTCATATCATAGCGTCATTTGCCATGAGACATCTCATATAGAAACAGATGAATGTGGCGCACCTGAATTTGCATCTAATGGTTCTAAACTGCTACTTGCTCACGGTAAAAATGGCAAATTAACATCAGAGGCTATAGAGTCAATTGTTACTAAACGCACTGATATTCATTATCCCAAACCTAAAGTTATTAGCATTACACAATCAACTGAATTAGGAACTTTATATTCTATTGAAGAACTTTTAAGTATTAAAGAAGTTGCGAACAAGTATAACTTAAAGATTCACATGGATGGCGCTCGTTTTGCAAATGCAGTTGCCGCTATGAATAAAAGCCCTGCTGAAATTACCTGGAAAACTGGAATTGATGTATTGTGTTTTTGTGGTACAAAGAATGGAATGGCATTAGGTGAAGCTATTCTTTTCTTCAATAAAGCGCTAGCAGAAGATTTTGATTATCGATGCAAGCAAGCAGGCCAGCTAGCTTCAAAAATGCGGTTTATTTCGGCTCCTTGGTTGGGTTTATTAGAAACTGGTGCTTGGCTAAAAAATGCCAGACATGCTAATCAATGTGCTGAATACTTAGAAAATCAACTATTAAACATAGAAGGTGTTGACTTGATGTTTCCTAGAGAAGCCAACGCTGTATTTGTAAAATTACCTGAAGAAGTCATTCAGAGCTTAAAAGCCAAGAACTGGCAGTTTTATACATTTATTGGTGTGGGAGGAGTACGTTTTATGTGTTCTTGGAATACTACTCAATCAAGGATTGATGAATTGATTGCTGATATTAAAAACGCAATTTAAGCAATTTAGCCTTGTATCATGTCGGCATAATGATTCACAAAAAGTAAATACGAAAAATCTCAAATAATGAAGTCAGTACAGCAATCCTAAAATTCCTCCAATTTAAGCAAATACAATTGGTTATTATAACTGACAATGTAAGCGCTTATTTGGTATGTAGTTTCAACTGCAATTTTGATTGTTGCCACAAACCCAAATGCTTATTTTTAGCATTAGCTTCTGCAATTAAAAATTGGGTTTTGCTCTCGTAGCAATTTTGTAAAGACTCTTGGTCAACGACGGCATTACCTGACTCTACCAAAAGGAGATTTACTGACCGATTATCTACAAATACTTCACCAGCTGGGCGACCACTTTTGAGTTGTTCTGTGCTTCTAATTACGACAGGAGTTTGAGGTGGTAATAGCTGTTTTAGCCTTTGTGTTGCTGCTAAACCATAGCGCTTGTCAGTCGCCTCTGGTGCGTTAATACACGCTAGCTTGATTGTAGTTGTTTGTCCTGCATTATCTTTAACCAAAATTGTGTTCCCGTCTGCAACACCAACTACTGTACCTAGCACCAGCATTAGTTGAAGTAATTCCATCATTTTTTATGTAATATTTTATGCTTGAAGAAGAATTCAGAAGTCAGAGTTCAGAATCAAGACGCAACTCGAAAATACTCGCTAACGCTGCGAAGTACCACTTTTTCGTTCAAAACTCATTCTGTTAGCGGATAGCTAGGGTTTAGCCCATTCTGACTCCTGACTCCTGACTCCTGAATTCTGTTTTGATAAATGTAATTTTATTTCAGTGCTTAGTTTGTTAGTGTGATTTAGCTCACAAGTTGCAAATACAAATAAAAGTAATAAATATTATTAGAAAAGCTGGTATTTATATCAATCAAAATTTCATTTAATAACTACAGGTAATTGAACACTCACAGTAGTTCCTGTCAAGAGGTCAGAAGAGATTAACAGTTCCCCATTATGAGCATTGATGATGCGTTTGCTAATAGCAAGTCCTAACCCAGTGCCACAAGGTTTTGTAGAGAAGAATGGCTGAAAAAGCTTGGCGATAACTTCTGATGGAATTGGTTCACCGCCATTGTGGACATTAATACAAACTTTATCTGTATACGAAGAATCTACTTTCAATTGAACGATATCTTCTGTTGCAACTGCTTCGCAAGCATTGCGGATAATATTGATAAATACTTGTTTAAGTTTGTCCTCATCTCCCAATATTTTTAGCGTTGGTGATGCCGGAATAAATTCAATTTGCCGTTCTAGAGCTTCTGGCATTTCACGAATGCATACAAGCAATTCATGAATAAATTCATTTACATCGAATTCACAAAGTTGCAACACTTGAGGCTTGGCGTAGAGCAAAATTTCGCTCAATAGACGTTCTAAACGACTGGCTTCGCTCAGTGCCAACCCTAATCGCTCTTGAGCAGATTCAGTTAAAATGGTTTTTCGGAAATATTTCAATCCCATAATCATTGTAGTCAAGGGATTACGAATTTCATGCACAATCATCGCAGCAAATTCACCAATTGCTACCAGTCGTTCTTGTTCTAAAAGCTTGGCTTGGGCTGCTTGTAATTCTGCGGTGCGTTTTTCTACCTCAGCCTCCAGAATATGATTAAATTGGCACTGTTGTTGATAGAGATGATAGTTGTCAATTGCTGTTGCAGCTCGTTCAGCAAATAATTCCACAATTTGGATGTCTTCTTTTGTAAAATCACGCGGGAGATGATTAAAAGAACAGATAGTACCAATCACTTCACTTTCAGCAGTCCGCAATGGTATCCCTAAATATGCACAATAACCTTCTGGGGCCTGTCCATACTCTGGGTATTTTTGGGCATCTTCTACTGCTAATGATTGACCCATTTTGATAACAGTACCAGTTAGTAAACCATGTAGTGAATAAATATGTTCGCCTTCACCCATTTCGAGACTACTGGCTAGAACAGTTTCAAACCCTTCTTGGCAAAAGGTAACAACTGTCCAATCAACTCCAATGAGTTCGCTGACTCCGCAAGCAATGTTATGCAAATAGCTACCCAGTTCGCCAGTTCGATAGTTCAAAGAAGACAAACGTGCTATGATTTGCCGCTCACGCTGCCAAGTTTGCTTGTGCAATAATATTTCGTTATCACTGGTTTTGCTCATGGATGCCTATTGCATGGGTTTTGAAGCCTGTTTCCGCAAGCTTGGTTTGGGTAGCCAGCAATTTTAATCGTTAGGTGTGAGTTGATACAAAGATTCTACTAGAGATATCTGCTATTTGTATACAACAAAATTATGAAATTTTACTTAAATAAATGTAAATTGATATATAGCAATTCGATTTGATTATTGAATCTAGTGGAGGGAATGGGGAATGGGGAATCCTATAGTAGGATAAGATTTAAGTCTTATGATTTTAGTAACTTGACTTTCTGAAGATATTTTTAATTCTGTGTTAGCAATTTTTAAGGCTTTAACACACCCTTGTATTTTAAGAGTTTTCACTCCTAACTCTTAACTCCTAACTCCTAACTTTATTTATATGCCAGAACAACAGCAGTGGACTATAACAGCAACCGAACAACCACCAGAGTGGTTTATCCAAGCAGTGAAACAGTATACACCTGTGTCAAGTGGACTGTATGCAGCACAATTGTTGTGGCAACGGGGAATTAAAGATAATCAACAATTAACAGCTTTTATCAACTATAAAGCTTATCAACCAGCAAGTCCCTTTGAGTTTGGGCAAGAAATGCATCTAGCGATCGCACGCTTGCAACAAGCATACAATACTAAAGAAAAAATCGCTATCTGGGGAGACTTCGATGCCGATGGGATTACAGCCACATCAGTACTTTGGGATGGATTGGGGCAGTTTTTCGCTCAAAGTACTCAGTTAATTTACTACATTCCCAATCGCCTGAAAGAATCCCACGGACTTAATAATCAAGGCATTGATAACTTAGCAAAACAAGGTTGCAAATTAATAGTTACTTGCGATACAGGTAGCACAAACATTGAGGAAATTATTTATGCTAAACAGCTTGGTATAGATGTAATAGTTACAGACCATCACACTTTACCTACCGAACGCCCACCAGTTGCAGCGATTATCAATCCCCGTTATTTACCAAAGGAACATCAGCTATTTAATCTTTCTGGGGTGGCGGTAGCTTATAAGTTGGTGGAAGCATTATATCAAAGTCTGCCTAATGTTGCCAAATATCCTTTAGAAGATTTATTAGATTTAGTTGCAGTGGGATTAATTGCCGACTTAGTGCAGCTAAGTGGAGATTGTCGTTACTTGGCACAGATGGGAATTCAACGACTGCAAGAAGATTTTAAACAGCCAGCAGCAGCGCGGCGGCGACCAGGGGTAGGGCGATTATTAGAATTGTGCCAGAAAAGTGGCGATCGCCCCACAGACATTTCTTTTGGTTTGGGGCCAAGAATTAACGCCGTTAGCCGTATCCAAGGTGATGCTAGTTTCTGCGTGGAATTATTAACTAGTCGGGATGTCAAACGTTGTAACGAACTAGCCGAAATTACAGAACTCGCCAACGCCCGCCGCAAATCTTTACAAAAAGATGTGCAAGCACAAGTAGCACAAAAACTGACTCAATTAGACTTATCAACCACCAGCGTCATTGTTTTAGAAGATGCCCAATGGCCTGCCGGTGTATTGGGCTTAGTCGCTGGACAGGTAGCACAGGAGACAGGCCGCCCGACGATTTTGTTGAGTACAGAGAAGGTAGGGGGAGATGGGGGAGATGGGGGAGATGAGGAAGGAAGAATTTCTCCCTCATCCTCCTCATCCCCCTCATCCCCTCCCCTCGCCCGTGGTTCCGCCCGTTCGGTGAATTCTGTCGATTTATACCAATTAGTGAAAGACCAAGCACATTTGTTACATCGCTTTGGGGGACATCCCTTTGCAGCAGGTTTGAGTTTGTTGGTGGAGAATATTCCTTTATTTACAGCCGCAATTAATCAGCAGTTGCGGCAATCTTTAGGAAGTACAACCCTCACGCCAACTGTGCAAGCAGACTTGACGGTGACAGTTGCAGACTTAGGGAAAGAGTTATTTTTGGAACTGAAACTTCTAGAACCTTGTGGAATGGGTAATCCTGTTCCGAAATTGCTAATTAAAAACTGCTGGTTTGAAAATTCTTGGCATCGCAATCAACAGGATTGGCAAGGGAAAAAGGTACAGTACATTAAAACTGAGTTTGACATTCGAGATGATTCTAGTAGAAGTGTTTTTCCTGGCTTATGGTGGGGACACTATAAAGATGAATTGCCTATAGGAAAGTGTGATTGCATCGCAGAATTAGACTACAACACCTTCAAAAAACGTTATGAAATCAGATTAATTGCCGTGCGTTCTGCTGCTAACTCAGCACTCACTACTCAGCACTCACCCTTCATCCTAGACTTACGGAATCAGGAACACTCAGCAACTCAGCACTCACCACTAATTATTGAAGATTGTCCCACGAATTGGGATGATTTACGCACGTGGTTGCGGCGATGTTTGGCGATAAGTCGCTCTACGTCTGGGCTTGACAATCAGCAACAATTAGCGATCGCTTGGTCTAAACCTAACCATCAACCACCCAATCAAATTTGGCTAACTCTTGTCGGAATTGCTAAATATCTCAGTCGTACAAATCAACTAGTTACCCGCGGACAACTTTTAGAAAAAATCGGCATCAGCAACCAAACCTTACTTGTCGGCATCAAAGCTTTACAATATTTAGGGTTCACAGTTCAACGACAAGACCGTTGTTTACAAATTACCTGGCATCCAAGTGATAGTGCCGAAAACCTGGCTGACGAAGCAGTTGCACGATTTTTAGCTGCTGTCCGAGAAGAACAATTTCAGCAACAGTATTTTGCGGAAGTGCCTTTATCTACGATAATTGCGATCGCCAGCTACGACAGTAAATAATTTAACAGAATAGAATTCAGGAGTCAGAATTTATGTCTGGAAGCTCAACGTTTAAATAAAAATATCCTCTTTCCCGTCCCATTTAGTACCTTGACAAAATTCATCTACCCAAGAAGCTAGACTACGGGCATTAGTGGCTGGCAAATTTACTTTGCTTTTAACCTCTTGTAGTTGAATATTCAGTTGTTTACTGTTGCTTTTTACCTCAGTAGTAATTGCTAGCGATCGCACTGGTTTGCCATTACTGTTAATCTCAGTGGTAATTGCCAGCAATGCGCCTACAGGGATTCGGTTAGACGGCGCGTTGCTTTTAACCTCAGTCGCTAACGCCGGAGATGGCATAGTTTTGGCTTTGGGGTTAGCCTCCGCAGTCATTGTCAGCGAGTTTCGGCGTTCAAGGTGCGATCGTAGTGGTTGATATTCGCCGACAAAACCGGAGGCTGACATTTTTGCCGGAGTATCGGGAGAAATTTTAGTAGCAAATGCAACTACCAACTCAGGTTTTTGTGTACGCATAACCTCAGTGGTAGCTGTAAATGATGGTATAAGTTGATCGGCGCGTGGCAAGTTGGAGTCTAGAGTCTTGGTAAGAGAATTAGGCGCAATCTTGGTAGCAGTTACAACCGATGACAGATGTTTATCCTCAGAATATTTCTCATCTAGCGGCTCGTTTTCAGCTTGGCTGGTAGCTATGGAAGAGTCTGATTTGATTAAACGTAACTCTTCATCGGGATTGAAGTTAAGACCTAAAGCAGCGACTATTTTATCTGGATCGTTGTTCAGATCCAGCATAAAAGAAAGTATTTCATCAAACTGGGGTTCTAAAACAGACAGTGTTGCCAAAATAAAACCGGAGAGAGGACGGCGCAGACCATCGTAAGTGGCCCAAATTCGCATTTTGACCAGCCAGGAAATATTTTGCTTGTAGTAAATAAGCCACTTTTGTTTTAAGGATTGACGCAGCTGCTGGATATTCATTGGATGCCTCACTTCGGTCAACAAGATTGCAGACCTTAAATTTTTAATTAGGTTTATTTCTGGGGATGAAACCGATAATAGAGCATCTGTTTGACTCTTTGACCACCTAGCAAATGATTTTCTATCAGTAGAGATACTTCATCCGGTTGAACGCTGCTATACCAAACCATATCGGGTAATATCAGCACCATCGGCCCATTACCACATTGTCCTAAACAGCTGCTAGCCGTTACCGTTACAGCAGGGATTGGCAAAGCCGCAAAAGCTGCTAAAACCTTGACTGCACCTTGCTTTTTACAAGCACGATTTTGACAAACCCGCACACATTTAGGAGAAGAGTCTTGCTCTATTTTTGGGAAGTCTGATGGTTGAGTGATGTTGGTCATTTGTCCTTTGTCATTTGTCATTTGTCATTTGCCAAAAGTCAGAAGTCGGAAGCTAATGACCAATGACTAATGACTAATGACTAATAACTAATCTATAGAAAGCCCTTTTGAGGCTAGCCATTCGGGGTTGAATATCCGCGACTGATACCGGGAACCACTATCACACAAGATGGTGACAATGGTATGTCCTGGTCCCAATTGCTTCGCCAAGGCAATAGCTGCCCCAACATTAATACCCGTTGAGCCGCCCATTAACAAACCATCTTTCCTCAGCAGTTGGTAAACTACTCGCAAAGCTTCTTGGTCATCAATTTGAATGGCATCATCAGCCGGTGCGCCTTCCATATTGGCTGTGACACGACCGTTACCGATGCCTTCGGTGATGGAATTTCCTTCTATCTTGATTTCGCCAGTTTTGACATAGCTATAAAGTCCACTACCCAGAGGATCGGCTACAACACATTTAATTGCTGGATTTTGTTCTTTTAAGTACAATGCTACACCAGCATAAGTACCAGCAGTACCAGTTGCAGCTGTCCATCCATCTATTTTACCATCTGTCTGTGTCCAAATTTCTGGCCCTGTGGTTTCGTAGTGGGCGAGACGGTTGGCTAAGTTATCAAACTGATTCGCCCAAATCGCGTTTTCTAACTCAGCAGCGACTCTGCCAGATAGCTTGACGTAGTTGTTCGGGTCTTTATAGGGTACAGCAGGGACGCGACGAACTTCTGCTCCTAGTGCTGTCAGTGCATCTATCTTTTCTTGTGACTGGGTATCGGGAATAATAATTAGGCATTTGTAGCCTTTGGCGTTGCAAATATGTGCTAGTCCAATGCCAGTATTACCAGCAGTTCCTTCGACAACGGTGCCACCAGGTTTGAGTTGACCTTTGTTTTCTGCATCTTCGATGATGTAAAGTGCGGCGCGGTCTTTAACGGAACCCCCAGGATTGAGAAATTCTGCTTTAGCAAGGATTTCACATCCTGTTTCTTCACTAAAACTGTTTAAGCGAATTAAAGGAGTGTTACCAACAGCGCCAACGAAGCCATTCTTTATATCCATTTTGACTGTATTGTGTGAGTCTCTATAAAAATTTTGGCTTATAGCTGTAGTAGTCTGTCAAATCCATTTTGACGGTTGGAGAGACGCGATAAATCGCCGTCTCTACAGAAAATTTATTCGTCAATTATTTCTTGACAGACTAGTAGTATGATTTACAACTGATTTGCCTAAATTTCTATGATACTGACATTGGAGGGCTTGCTGTTGGTGTAGTTCCTATATTTTCCCTAAGTCCCCACCTATTCACTTTCCGTAGTAAACTCTGGCATTATTGTATCCGATCTTTCGGATATACCTGTTCCATTCTTCAGCTTGGAATCGATTTTGGAAAGGGCCTACTGCTACGTGTGGGCCTCGTGGTTGCGTCCTTTCGAGGACTCCGCCAGATCGTCCTAAATCTTGGGTAAATCCGCTTAGATTCTGCCTAACTTGTGCTGCGATCGCAGATAACTGTTCGGAAGTGGTGGGAATGGCGACATAATATCTAGAGACTCGCTTATTAGTATTTATATTAGTGCGATCGCCTACAAAGTTTCCATTGCCTGTATTTATTTCCTGTCCGTTACCAAAGCTGAGAATCCGAGCGTTATATATGCCTCGTGACTGTAACTCATTCACCCGTTGCTGGGCGTTGGCTACTCTGTTAAAAACTCCTGACTGAATCACATTCCGGCCTTGGAACTGGCGAATGTAAGCACTGGGTTCAATTTGACGTATTGCTTGTAGTGTCTGAGAATCACTACTATCAACGTAAACTAAATAGCGCTCAAAGTTCTGGTTATATTGACTAAACTGTGCGGGTTGGGAGGGCTGAAAATTCTGCTCAAATTGATTGTTCTGTAATGGTTGGGAAGGCTGAAAGTTGAATTCCGGTTGACTGTTTTGCAATGGCTGGGTGGGCTGAAAGTTGACTTCCGGTTGATTGAAATCCTCTGCTTGAGCCGGTTGTAACTGCGGTGGCTGTTGACCAAAGGGAACTATTGGCGGTGGCGGTAAAATCTCACCAGTTTCTTGAGCCAGTAGCACGTTGCTGTTGGAGATTTGTGCTTGTACTGGGGTAGAGTCGGGAATTAGTAATAACCATCCTCCCACTAACAAAAAGAAAAGTCTGATAGTGGGCTTCCAACCCTCAGAACTTCGGCGCAATATCTGAAATGGGATAAATTGACTTGATATTCCTCTCGACATAGTAGTTAGAAAGTAGTCACAGTATTTTTAGATAATTTCCATCAGGAACTAATTAAGTTCACCGTTGTAGCAACTATATAGCGTTAAAGTAAAGTTAGCTCATCTGCGTGGCAAAAAATACATCTGTAATTAATCTTAGATGAAAGACTGAATAGCGATGTCTACGACGGGCTACGCCGACGCTAATTCAGTGAATTTAAAACTGAAGCGCTTTAGTAGCAAGGCTTTGAAGAGTGTATGCTACAATTGGACAACCACGCAGCGAAGCTGTACTCTTTAACTTTGCACACCATCACCAGTCAAAATGCTTACTATAATTCGGTTTTTGAATTTTGAATTTTGAATTTTGAATTGCTTACAACTCTTGCTTTGTATGAAAAAAGTCGTCGTTGGTCTTTCTGGTGGCGTTGACAGTTCCACCGCCGCAGCTATCCTGCACCATCAGGGCTATGAAGTGATTG
>NZ_JABXKI010000351.1 GCF_017115095.1 Nostoc sp. NMS4
TTTGTCGGGTCTGCACCTTCACGTCCCGATTTAATCAGAATCGGCCCATCTGGGATGATGCTTAAATCAATAGTACAATGGTTTACAAGTCGTTTGTGCATGGATGTATTTATCTCAATAAATCTGTTTAGGCTGCAACTAAATTATTTAGCTGTAATTCAGATTGTTGGAATACAAAATTAGCAGCAGCAAATAATTTATCTAGTTCATAAATGGTAAAAGGAGTCATATTTCTGGTAAACCTGTCACCTTCTAATTTACCAAATTGCCATGTTGCGCCATTAGAAACAATACCAAAAATAATTATTTGATATTCTCCATTTAATCTTTGAGCAGCAATCATTTCTGCTAAACATTGCGCCCAACCTGTTTCAAAGTTATCTTGTTTGGCTTCAACTAAAATAAAGTATGGTTTGTCAAAGACGACTTTACCTAATGGTGAACGTTTCGCCAAAATATATTCAGGAAATCCTGATAATTTTTCATCATAATTTAAGGATTCATGACTCCATAAAATAAAATGTTGACGGTAGGTTTTCCAAACTTCTTTAAGAACCGGATAAATGAGATTTTCGCAGATAGCAAATTCTGAGTTATCAACAACAGCATCCCGCATCATCAGTTCTAAATCTTCGCGGAAGTAGTCGGGAATATTAAAGGGAATTTCGCTAATAAAATTGGCTTCGGTATAGATAACTTGAAATGCTTTGAGAACTTCACCGATAGTTTTATAGTTACTGAAAGCCATTTTAACCTCTTCAAGATTGTGTTTGGGTTGTAGTCGTAGAACTTTTGGGTAGATTTTCTGTTAAATATGTGATGAGAGATTGAGTCCATTTTTGTTTGGATTCTTTACCATCTTCATAGCTGGATAATTTATCACCTAAGTTGCTATTAACTAATTCTTGCAAGTAGGTTAATAATTTTTCTGGTTTGTTGTTAATATCAAGCCAGTACATCTTATCAATTTCTAGTTTAACAACTCCCAAACCGCGAGAACGTCCACCACCCAAAGGTATTTGTTCAGTTTCAAATTGGTGTAACCCAATCATTAACAGTCCCAGTTCCCATTCATCGGCATTTTCCACCACAGCTTTAAATTCAAACTGTGTCGCCGCTGGAACTACTTGGAAATCGTAGAGTTTTCCATCTGCGGCTGTTTCGGTGTCTCTGTCTATGGCTACACCGTCTCTTTCTTGATATTGTCCAAACCAGGTATCAGGTACTACGGTTAAATCTCTGACTTGGAATTTACTGGCGATCCAGGGTGAACCGAAGAGGTGTGAAGTTAAATCATGTTTTTCTAAAATCTTTAGAATTTCTTCCGTGAGTCGCTTATCAGCTTTTAGATTTTTTTCTTGATCATCTTTTAGTTCATCTTCAATTTCTTGTTTGATAGTATCCAAACCTTTTTTGAGAATATTTCCATGTTCATCTTTTATGGTTTTGGATGGAATAGATGATTCTGCTTCAATTGTAGGATTGGCTGCCAAATTTACATCTATACCTCTGAGGAAACTTTCGAGGCGCGATCGCATTGCACCTTTGAAGCTAGAACCAGGTATTAATGGATGACCCAAAGCATCTTTTATTACGGGTAAATCTGAACCAATTGGTTCACTAGAACGACCTGCGCTGATGCGTAATGCTGTGATTGTCGTGAGTGTACCTGTGATTTCTAAGCGATTTTTGAATGTGTCGAACATAAATTTTATCCTTGATTTTCTGTGTTGATTTAGCGTCTCGGATACGTAGGAGATTGCATTTCTTTTGCTAAAATCTTAGTCATCCTAATTAATTCATTCCCTGACACCACTACAACTCTATTATTCTTTGCCTTATTTAGAAATTCTTCTCCTACGTCATTTTCGCTTGTTATGAATAATTTTACACAGTAATTTCCTCCTAGTTTCTCTGCTTTTGAACTAAGAACAGACAAATCGTCAGCATCTAGTTTCCCACCAGTTTTACATTCACAAATCATTGCATTAGCACTGTTTAAACAAAACACATCTATCTCGCCTCTATAATTATCTATTTCGACTCCCATTTCTACAGAATCAAAGCTACACTGTTTAGCTGAGGAGTATACGAATATCTCTAACCAATCTCCTGCCAAAAAAGCATATTTTTCTTTTGTTTCTATGCGAAATTTAATGGCATTATTCAATGTTTCAAATTTATGGATAATTGAATAAACTTCTAATTCTCTAAAAAAAGTTTCTAATTCACTAGTTAACATCCCTAATTTAGTAAAATCTTCTGCATGTATTTTGAATCCTCTTGGTGCTTTAATACTGTTACCACTACCTGCATTACTGCGAATCACATAAAGAATTTTTCTTGATATTTCAATACTTTCCACGATATATTTTGCCATTATTTCTATATTGCTTTCATGGCAAAATTTCTTTTTGAAAATATTAAAATCATACATAGCGACGTAATTTTCTACAGTTAATTTCTTATTAAAAGCTACAGGTTTTTTGCCAAAAACTAGTGGAATAATCTGTGATTGATCTGTGTTTACGGTAAATACTAAAACATCTTTATACTTTTCCTGAACATAACTATAAACTGAAAAAGCCATTGATTGAGGCACAGTACTTAAATTTACATATTTTAACTGTTCTACACCTTGACAAAGCTTTTGTACAGCTATATATACTTCATCAAACTTGTTAGGATCAACACTAATTACATCACTTTCGTTATCACAAACCAAATTTTTTCTTTCTTGCTTAATAACTTTTTCTATATTTTTTTGAACCTGTAAATATTGCTCTTCTATACACAGCAAAAATTTTATCCTATCAACTTGATCAAGAAATTGAAGAACTCCTGCAATTGCTGGAACTCCACTACGACCTCCAATCAGAACTAGCATTACTCTCTCTGACATATAGGACTCCTATTTTCTTGAATTTGTGCAGTTAATTATTAATTCAATTCTTGGCAAATATTTATAATTTACCATCGCGCTTATATTTCAAATGACGTGCGCCATAGCCCAAATAGCGGCGAATCAGTTCTAGCCAAATAGGTTTAAAGTCTGTTTGACAACATTCAGCAATTATGTGAGCATTTTTCTTGATATTGCCATCAATATCTTCGATAATTTTCTCAGCTAGAGAACCTTTACCTCTACCCCATTTTTTATCTCTACCTACTTGATAACGGATAAAATTTTTAATTACTTCTACACTATCAGTAGTGTCTGAGACACGTAATAAGTTGCGAAATTGAGATTCTTCTAAATCTCCATATATTCCTGTATCTAATGCAGATTGAATAAGTATAACTAGCTCATCTTCAGCTAGGCGAATTCCTTTTTGCACTTGTAAATCGGTTTGTTGCTCTGATAAATTACTCATACTGCTTCCTCTCTAAATACACTATGAAACTCATTACAAATTTGCACTTGTCCGAAACCTTCGGAAGTGCGATCGCCTATTCCATAAATTTCTAAATCTTCCCAAGGTTTTAACCACAAATCCTTATTTTCGGTACTGAATAAATATACCCCTCCTCTATTTGTCACTAACTCCACATCTTTCATTAACCCCCACGCGGAATTCCAACCAGAACGGTACTCATAGCTACTGTAAGCAGTATAAAGTTGCAAAGATGGATCATTCACCCCTGTAAGTTGTTGTAGCATTATTTCAGAAATTACCGTTGTGCGTCGCCAATTTTCATTTAAAATTGCATCTGCTTGTAAATCTACTGTAAAATAAATTCGATTTTTTGGTATCTTGTAAACTTCACCAAATATATTCCCCCATTCATTCCAGCGTGTATGTAATTTCTGATTAAATTGATGAATTCGACTATCTACATTTGACTTGATATCACTTTGCTTTTTAGCTGTAATTTTGACTTTTCCTAAACCTCGTGAACTGGAACCTCCTAAACGAAAATTATCTTGATGATTGTCAATAAATGTGTGTAGAGAATCTAATAAATCATCAGGTACTAAAATCACACTTGTATATATTACAAATTGCTTTTTTTGTTCCTTCGATTCGTTTAATACCTCGATACTATAAAGTACCCTTTCTTCAGAAGTAGCACGACGGCGATTTATACCAACTCTCGTTAATAAACGATTACTTGTAGAATGACTATAATACTTTCCGTCTATTTGACTGTAAAAACCAGTGAAAGTATCTACTCTACCCCCGTCTCCAGGACAATTAGGGTCATAAATATGACTATAGCTATCAGCACAAAAACGGTCAATTAAAGTGTCAAAAACTCCATAATTTAATTTGGATTTAAAGCCAGGTTTAGTTTTAGAGCTAAGAACTGTAGAAGGTAAAACTGTTACTTGTAATTGAGGTTTAGTCCGACGTTGAATCATCGCAGGATAAGCATTTTGAAAAATAGCCGGATTTTCACTTAAAAATAATTTGTGAAAGTCATCACCTTCTTGAATTTCTTGATTCGCTTCCTTTAATATTTGACTAGCAACAGCACCACGAATTACTGAACCGGGAATATAAGTTTCAGCCTCACTTATATTCCCTCCTGGTTTCTGTCGCCCTATTGCTAAAGGAGATAAAGCTTTAATTTCTAAATTAATCTTTTTCATTATTTCCCACTCCTTTAGCTAAAAAATTCCATGCTGCTTGTTCGACAGATAACGCGGGTAATTCCCAATTTAACCACCCCAAGCCAGCAGATTTACTCCCACCTAAAGCGTTAATGTGTCGCAGTCCCGCTAAAACTAATGCACCTATATAATCTGGGTTATTAAATGGTGACTTAGATATATAAATATTACCTTTGAATCTCAATTTAATATTGGCTGGGGATGTTTCCAAAAAGTAAAGTTTACTTTCTTCCGCAATGCGACGACGACGGTTTATTGTTACTCCAGGACGGATAATTTCTGGTAAATTTTCTGCTTCTTCTTCACAAATTAAATCATCAAATATGATCCGAGAAGGTAAGACGGGATTTCCAAAAATTTGACAAATTAAACAATGATAGTTTTTATCATCTTCTGATATTTTATATTCTTCCCTATCAAAATTACTATCTAAACCTGCTCTTTGCGGACACATTGTTTGTGGGTTGGGAGAATGGCAAATATCCCAATTTAAACCTCTGGCAATTTTTTCGCACTCATGGCGTAAACGCCCTTTTAATTGGGAAGCAGGAATGAGTAAATTTCCTTCAGCGTTGCGAACTATGGGTTTATCTGCGAGTGAACCGGAAGAACCTCCAGCACCAATACATAAAGCTGTATCAATGATAGCGGTAATGGTATAGGGTTGGAGTGAGTTAGGTAGTTGTTCTAATTTAATCATGACTCAACTTCCGCAGGTAAATTTTCTGATACTTCATTTTCTACTTCTTCTACAAATTCATAGATATCAATCATATCTCGCCAAATTGTTTCAAAAAGAGGATAACCTGATTTATCATCTTCTAAGGAACCATCATCATACATCCAAGGTGCTAAATTACCGCCATTGTTTTCGTTTTTAGGTGTACACCAAGCTTTTTCAAAATCATTTTTTAATTCAGATTTACCCTGCTTGAGTCTAACTCGGAAATACCGATAATTGAGAATAGCTGTATGCTTACCCCGTTCTAATAAGCTCCTGATTTGGTAAAGTTGTGATTTGGGAAATTTAGCTTTTTTCAACGCTGCAATTGATTTTATTAATCCTCCTAATTCATGTATTGTATAAGGTGCTGCATAGAGTTTTAAAGTCGGAGAAGTATTTACAGTTAATGCTTCAGCACGAAAATCTTTCACAGTAGACGCAATCATTGTCACAGACTTTAGTGTTATGAAATCTATTGTTCCGCCATGATATCCCACTTTTTTTAATTTCTTAGCCCGATCTTTGGCGGTTTTTAGTAATTGCTCAATTAAGTCTTCAGCATAGTATATAGGTGTATTAAAAGCCGTAATTAAAACACCTATAGATGTACTAAGTTTACATTCTGAAGGTGCAGCTTTTGATGGTTGGTAACGATGAATTTCGTTTGGTTTAAATGGCTTATCGAATTTTAGCTTATAATTACCTGAAATACGCTTTTCTTCTTTTATTTGAGGTTGAATTTCTACTAAT
Organism: Nostoc sp. NMS4; assembly: GCF_017115095.1. GTDB lineage: Bacteria > Cyanobacteriota > Cyanobacteriia > Cyanobacteriales > Nostocaceae > Nostoc. The sequence goes on from NZ_JABXKI010000351.1 coordinate 6,090, forward strand.
TTAATTTTATCGAGCAAAATTTCTTCAAATCTCTCGGCTATCATTTGAGAAATTTCTAAAGTTTTATTAGCAGGTACAACAATGAAAATGTCATCGCCACCAATGGTAATTATTTCAAAAGGATGAATCAAATCGCCATTTTCTAGTTCTGATTCTTCATCATTTAAATGTTTGAGTATATGAGGGTGCAAATTTTCAGCTAATGCTTGATAAACTGCATATCTTGTTGCTAGGTCTATATCTCGACTAAATTCTTTGTGTTTTTCTGGCCTACGAATTTTTTGGATATATCCACCCATGTTATTACCGTCAGCATAGATATAACCTAGAAAACCTTTACTAGCGTTACTAACATGAGTAAGAGTTTGGGCTGTTTTTACGTCTCTGGGTTTTACACCTGCATAGTATTTAGTTTTGTAAGTTGGATTTTCATCTAAAAATTCATTAAATCTATTTACCCAGCTTTCAACTATACCTCTACGCCATTGCAATTGAGAATCAAGATACCATTGTGGTTCTTTTGGATCACCATCTTTAGCTCTATCACCAAAAAGATATTTTCTAACTGATGGTTCAGAAAAATAAGTTTCTCTAGCTAGTTTGTCTACTTGCAAAATAGCAGAACGGTTTTCCTCTCCATCTCTGACTAAATAAGGATGGGTTTCAAGCATCGGTGGATAGCGGCGGGTGGTTTTACGTCCAGGAATATCATTGCCGCTACGTCGTTTATTAAATAAAACAGCTAATTTTGTAGTAATTTCATTGAAGCTTTTACGAATTGTAAATACTTCTAATCGTTCTTTTTCATCTTTCGGATATCCAAAATAAGCCTGAATTATTGGTTTTTGGTAATTCTTATGATACCACTCTAACCAAGGTGTATCTTCTATATTTTCCTTGAGTAAACCAAACCGGATTTCTAATAATCTAAATGTGTCGCCAACTGCACAAGAGTTAGCTGTTAAGGTTTCATGAGTATAACGCTTTTCAATGGCATCAGCTAAATCATGAACATAAGCAGCAGGGCAAAAAGCAAGAATATTTCCACCTGTGGAATAAATAATTAGTTCGGGAATGAGAACTTCGGATAATTTGAAATCTTCATGAAAGTTCTCATTTAGCCATGTTCTAATATCTATACATTGAGCTTTATAAAGATTGGGGTTATATTCTGGTTGATAATCATCATTGAAAAATGCTTTTAAATCAATCTGGTTGATTCTATCTAATAAACCAGATGCACCGCGTATTTCTTGAATCTTTGCGGATTCAAACACATAGTTTTTAACTTTGGTAGCACCACCATAAACTAAACCAATTTTAGTAGTTTGATTCCATAAATTAGAGTATTTCTCTTTTAGCTCATCCAGAGTTTGTGGAAAATCATCATCATCTTTGATACTTTGGAATTCTTCTACTTGTTGAACAATTGCTTTAACCGCTTCGGGAACTTCTTTAGTATTATTCTGATTCAAAGCTTCCCGCATTTGCTGTAAAACAGTAATATCAAACTGCGGTTGACGTTCGTGACCCCAAGCTAGACACCAAGCGATCGCTACATTAACAGAATTCATACTCATTTACCTCAAATTAATCCCACCAACAACCGTGCTAAAGCCTTTACCATCGGACGTTCTGAAACATCCTCTCCACGCTGTAACCGATGAATACTACCCGTGAGAATGGGAGACTGAGATTCAATGCGATCGCATTCCCCATAGTAATCACTGTGTATAATCGCAATTATCCGCAACTTTATATTTATACAAAAATTTTCCCAGTCTTTAACTTTACTCTTATCTCCGCTCAGTATTATTACATGGGTAGCATGTTGCATGATTAACTTGTTTTCATCTGTCGTTTTACCACCTACATCAACCAAAATTAGCGGTTCGGGACAATTTTTTACCCACTCTGCTCTGACTCTCACAAACTCTGGGGTAAAATTTGTCTTATACGCCTTCTTATATTGTTTTGCTTCTTCTAGGTTGCGCTGTGCTGTCTCACTAAACCAACTACCCTCCCCATCAGGATTTGCTGTAATTACAAAGGGATAAGGAGCGTCAGGAATTTGGCGAATTGCCTGTTTCAAACCCTCTCGCAAACAAGATTTACCAGACTGGGGCGGACCACATAAGACAACTTTTACCGATTTAAGCATTACTGAGTTTCCATTTACTCACTTTAATCAATTAAGTCTCCCAGCTTATACGAGGGATTGTGTGTAATAGAAATGACATATTTACCTAATTTTGGATCGTAAAAAGCAACAGCACCATATATATGAGCAAGTTTATGTGCTAGAACAAACGCTACAGGGATAGAAATAGGCCCATTAATCTTTAGAAGTGGCCCTCCCGCGAGTTCTCCTGATGTTGCCATTTCCTCCAAGCGGGCTGCGGCATCACGTACAATCTGGTCATTTTGGGCAGGTTCACCAAAATTTATCCGTAAAATTCCGTCTTTTAGCTCGATTTTGTAAGTACTCATTACCTTTAGCTTTATTTGATTGATACATCATACACCTGCCTGGAAGAAGTATCTTCCAAGATGTTGTATCTTAATATTGTTATTTTTATCGGAATTGGACTGTTGTCTGAACTAGTTTTTCAAGATATTCCTGATGTAGAACTATTGCAGTGCTTAGGACGCGGATATCTCAAGCAAAATCTACTACGAGCAATTCGGTTGTGGGTATGGTTGCGATCGCTATATGGTGACAATCAAGATCGTGTGGTTTTAGACGATTCTTTCTCTTACGCAGATTGGCGGAATGCATTCTTCAGTTCTACACATCCTAAAGGAGAAGAAATTCCCGCCATACATGACTCTCATTGTCCGTGCGCCAAAACCGTAGCCGAATGGTTATTCAGTGAAAAAACAGGAATAGTTGCTGCCCACTGGCAAAAATTAATCCTTGCTCACACAGGTATGGCTGAATCTGAACTGGATACTTTATTGCAACGGCGTTTATTTGGTGTAACTCGTCGTTCACTACAAGCTGATTTAGAAACTCTAGCTAAACTCGGCTGGCTTGTATACAAATACGAAAAATACTACCGAGTTTGCGAGTTTCCACTACATCCGATAACTACAAAAGATCGGGCAAGTGCTACTCAAGTTGGTGCTTATGAATTGAGTTTCATGCATGAAGATTTGGTAGGGTTTGCAGAAAATCACTCCCAAAAAATCAATGGTGTACAACGTTTCTTCTTAAAACTCGATTATGTGATTCCCCGTAGTACCCTAGACATGGTTGATGATTGGCAAGAGCAATTAAAACAACTTTGGGCAAAAACTTCTGTTCCACCGATCAAATTAACTTATACTAGCGCCAGACTTGAGGGTAACGTTAATTGTATCGTTTATCCAGTATGCATCTACTACGTACAGAGAGCGGTTTATCTGTGTGCCTATGGCGAAAGCCCTCAAAAAGATACTAACTGGTATAATTTTCGCCTTGACCGGATTCGGAGTTTGGTTGCTCTAGAGTGGACAGACCCTAGACTACCCTCAAACTTACAACAGCAATATCAACAGAAGTCTTTACCGAACCCAGATGATATTGCTTTGGAAATGTCTAAAGTATGGGGATTTGATTTCTACTTGCCTTCCCAATTGATGTTACTCCGATTTGACCGAGAATTCTGCGATCGCTACATTAAAGGTACTGAACGCCACGACACTTTTGAAGAAATTAGCTACCAGCAAGTACAACGTTTAATTCAAGGTGAAATCAAGCAACCTCAACAGCAAACTTTATTAAAAATCCTTGCCAAGCGATCGCCTAAAGATGCTTACTATCAAGCGCGTATCCGATATCAAGATAACGAACACAGAGATAACAATCTAGTCATGCGTTTACGAGCTTGGCAACCAAAAGTTGAAGTTTTGACACCTTGGGATTTACGGCAAAGCTTTGCTGCTGATGCCGCTACCCAATTTATGCTTTATCAAAATTGAAAAAGGGACTGGGGATTGGGGAGACAAGGGAGACAAGGAGATAAACAAAACTCCTAACTCCTAACTCCTAACTCAGCACTCAGCACTC
>NZ_JABXKI010000434.1 GCF_017115095.1 Nostoc sp. NMS4
CCAAGAGTTAGGAGTTTTGTTTATCCCCTTGTCTCCCTTGTCTCCCTTGTCTCCCCATGCCCTTCAGGAGTGCTGAGTATTGAATCACCTTCTAACTCCTAACTCCAAATTCCTAACTCTTATTCAGCAAAAGTGTGCTGTTATTATCAATCATCGTCAAATTTCCATTAGTGGCGATCGCACAGTTAGACTGTGATGCACTATATGTTTGAATGTAGCGCCGTACTTCTGGGGGAAAATGAGGGTAATCTAAGACTGCATCTCCATCGGCAATGGTTGCCCAGAAATCGCGCAAACCAGGAGCTAATTTTTTTGCCTGTGATAATGGTAAGTTTAATGGAGAGTGAGTTAGTAATTTGACTAAGAAAGGGAAAGAGCGATCGCCCATCCACTGCCTTGATGACTGTTGCAAGTCGGGGAACTCAGGTACTGACTCTACGCGATGGGATAAAATTTGCAACGATTCTTTACCTTGGTTATCCCGATGGAACTCTAGCACTCGGTAAGGGTGAGGATAGCTGACTAATGAACCAGTGGTAATATCGTATACTCCATCTGAGTAAGCAATATCCTGAACGTGCAAATGTCCGGTAAACACTAGCTTGACTCCGTAGCGCCTCAGCAATTGCAACAGTTCTGCTGAATTGGACAACATATAGCGATTTGCTAGTGGATGGTTCGATTGATTGGGCAAATGCTCCACCACATTATGATGCACCATCACCAAAACTAAGTCATCACCAGATGCCGCCAGGACCTCTTCTAACCACCGTAGCTGTTTGGCATCTAAACACCCGACTTGCTCACCTTGGTCATTAAAGGAGTTAGAATTTAGTCCAATTAGCTTAACTCCAGGCAGCAATTGACGAATGTAGTACATCTGCTGTGGATCGTCATAACCAAACTTCGTGTAATAGTAGGGAAAATCTGCAAAAGCAATTGATTGCTGATCGGCCAACAGTACAGGAACGTCATGATTACCAGGAACCACATAGACGGGAAAAGGTAGCTGGGCTAAACATTGTTGCAACCAAGCGTGGTTCTCTGGTTCACCGTGCTGGGTTAAATCTCCTGGCAATAACAAGAAATCTAAATCGAGTTGTGTTAAATGTTCTAGTACACTTTTAAATGCTGAGATACTTACTTCCACCAGATGAAATCGGCTCGGATGATCCCAGATTGTATGGGGAAGTGCCAAGTGTAAGTCGCTGACTACCGCGAAACGAAAATTGAGAGTCATTGATTTATGAAAACGTTAAAAGCAGGGTTTAAAATAAGCCTTTTCCCAAAAGTATAACCCTTACTTTCTCTCGCTGCTCAGGAGTATGTTTACTTAACAATTTGTATACATTATGCATCGATTATACACTATGGTGATAAGTGACTTAAGGGTTAATAATAACTATTTAATCTTCAAAAATTATCGGAAATTTGATTGCTAAAAATTATTAATTAACACTCGAATAACTGGGTGATGATTTCTATTAGAACGTAAACAAATAATTAATCGGTAATAATTCAATAGTATTAGTGGCACGAAATGCGATGTCTACGACGGGCTACGCCTACGCATAGCTCATCGTAGACATCGCTTTGTTTTCTGCTACTCCCCTTTTCGATAAAATAACTGAGTAGATCGGCAAGGAACAGGTTCAGAATCATGGCTCAAGCTAGTATTGGGATTATAGGTGGTAGCGGTCTTTACAAAATGGATGCCCTCAAAGATGTTGAAGAGGTGCGAGTCGAGACTCCTTTTGGTTCACCATCTGATGCTTTGATTCTGGGGACTTTGGATAGTACACGGGTAGCTTTTTTAGCGCGTCATGGTCGCAATCACACGCTTTTACCCTCTGAGTTGCCGTTTCGCGCTAATATCTATGCGATGAAGCAATTGGGTGTAAAGTATTTAATTTCAGCTAGTGCTGTGGGTTCCTTGAAAGCAGAGGCGAAACCACTGGATATGGTAGTGCCAGATCAGTTTATTGATAGAACGAAGAATCGGATTTCAACGTTTTTCGGTGAGGGAATTGTGGCTCACATTGCCTTTGGCGATCCGATTTGTAAGAATTTGGCTAGTGTGTTGGCAGATGCGATCGCATCTCTCAATTTACCAGAAGTGACTCTCCATCGCGGCGGTACTTATGTGTGCATGGAAGGGCCAGCTTTTTCCACGAAGGCTGAATCGAATCTTTACCGGAGTTGGGGTGCAACAATCATTGGGATGACGAATTTACCAGAGGCGAAGTTGGCAAGGGAAGCGGAAATTGCCTACTCAACTTTAGCGCTGGTGACAGATTATGATTGTTGGCATCCAGACCATGATAGTGTGACGGTGGAGATGGTGATTGGCAATTTGCTGCGGAATGCGGTGAATGCTCAAAAGGTGATTCAAGAAACTGTCCGGCGCTTGAGTGAAAATCCGCCAACCAGTGAAGCGCATTCGGCGTTGCAGTATGCGATTTTGACTCAGTTGGATAAAGCACCAGCAGCAACGAAGGAAAAGTTAAGGTTATTGTTGCAGAAGTATTTGTAGTATTTGTAGGTTGGGTTGAGGAACGACACCCAACACTCCGATCAATGTTGGGTAACGCGAAAGCTCAACCCAACTTACATCTAAAGATATCTATTAATGAAGTTTAAGATAATTCAACCTTATCTAAAAGTCAAACAAAGCCTGTGTATGCAGACTTTGTTTAAGTAGCCCCAGACTATACTATAAGTGTGTGGGCGCTTTGATATTTTTGCGACAGATTGAATGACTAATTTCAATCAACCTTTCTGACTGCTCCCTTCACTGCATCACCTGCATCTTCAGCTGTGCGCTTAACATTTTTACCAGCCTCTTTAGCCCCACGCTGAACATTTGTTGTCACGTCTTCAGTAGCATTCTGTGTATTACCCTTGATATTTTCAATTCCTCGCTGAGTCCCCTTTACAAGACCTTCCCGCAATTCATCAGCTGAACTACCAATATCTTCACCCAGGTTTTTTACTCTTTCACCAAGGGGTGTACCTTGCTGAAAATTGCGACCATATTGCTCTTTACTATCAATTCCCTTCTGGTCAATATTCTTTTGAGCATTTTTTACTAGCGCTTCAGCTCTGTCATTAGCAGCCTTTTCATCTACCGCTCTGGGATCTACATCACTAAAGTTATTCATCCCACCGGCAGGAGAATTCAGAGGATAATCTTTTGTAGAATCGGATCGCTCAATATTAGGTGCTTGAGAAGCAGACTGTGGTGGCTGTGCTGCTACCCCTGTAGCACCACAAGCCTGTGCCATAAATAAAAATACTCCTGCTAAAAAAACAGTTAAAACTTTCAAAGGACGAATATTTTTCAGCCAAGTCATTGCTTTTTTCATAGTTCTAACTCCTTGCATTTTTGTGACTAGTTAAACTTCAACCAGGATAGCATTTGGAATTAATTTTGTATCCCAAGCATTCAGAAAGAATAATAACTTTAATTAATGATACGAATAATTAAATAAGTTTTACCTCTAGCGCAAGTCACATTTTAATTAGCGCCAAAGTAATAATTTTATCTAACTATAGGAAGATATAAACTAAAATAATATGGTTGTTGCCAAAAGAGCTACATCAACTTGTTTGATACTTCAAAAGCTTTGGATATATAGCTAATGTCCCATAATATTTGAGGTATTTAGCCTTTGTTGCTCTACCGTTAAATGACTAAATTCATGAAGCAATTTTTGCGCTGGATAATTTTGGGGGGGACGCTGTTTTTTTTAGGAAAAGCTCTGAAGGATAATTGGCTTGAGGTGACAGCTATCCGCATTGATGGGGTAGGATGGGCAATTATGGCGATCGCTACAGGGGTAACTTTACTAGCTCATACTTGGGCTGGCTGGATCTGGACTTGGATTTTGCAAGAGTTAAATCAACCTGTATCATCTCGCCAATTCATCCAAGTTTACCTAAAAACGAACATCGCTAAGTATTTACCAGGCAATATCTGGCATCATTACGGGCGAATTGTCGCCGCCAAAAATGCTAATATTCCCACTGGTGCAGCTACCTTAAGCGTTTTGCTAGAACCCCTACTCATGCTAGCAGCCGCTTTAATCATCATTGTCTTATGCAGTAGCCAATTTGCGGCAGCGAATATAACCCTTGTTATCCAAATACTACAATTGCTGAGTTTAGCTGTAGTCCTTGGTGCAATTCATCCCTGGTTTTTGAACCCAGTTATTCGCTTTTTGTACAGTTTAAAAGCAAAAAAGTCTGCTGCTACTACTCAACCAATCGTTCCCTTCAGTGTTAAAAGTTACCCTTTACGCCCTTTGTTAGGGGAAGTGGGCTTTATGGGATTGCGCGCCACTGGGTTTATATTAACTATGTTCGCGTTGGGTTCCTGGAATGCGAATCAAATTCCTTTGTTGTTAGGGGCTTTTAGTTGCGCTTGGTTGTTGGGTTTTATTATACCGGGTGCGCCTGGTGGGTTAGGTGTGTTTGAAGCGACTGCGTATGAACTTTTACGACACCACTTTCCAGCTGCCTTAGTATTTAGTGCGATCGCTTTATATCGCCTCATTAGTATTCTAGCTGAAACTGCGGGTGCTGCCCTAGCTTGGTTAGATGAACGCCTTGCCAAATCATAAATCAATCAGGCAAAACTCATTTTTGTCTATCTACTTTCATCTGTGAAAACACACGATAACCATCCAGATTTAATTGCTGATTACTGGTTTGTTTTTCTTCTTCCATCTTAATCAAGTTATATTCTACATTTTCTGCATAAATTGCGAACGTGATATTAAAAATCTCAATAAATTTTATTAATCCTTTGCATTCCTCTTCCGAATATTTTTCGTAAAACCGAATCAAATGAGCCATCCGAGTTTCTAAATGTCTCCGAGAATTTTTAGAAATTAAAATAATCTTTAATAGTATAATTACCAAGGTAAGAGCATGACCTTGGTTAATTAATAAGACAAATAATTGCGAAGGCTCTTTACCATTTTCTATCGTAAAATAATCAATTACTCGATTACAGGTTCTCAATAATAGTTCTTTGGTGATAATTTCTTGATTATAATCCGTCTTCCATAATGATAAACTATGTGCAAACTGCTGCCGCCAATTTTCGACTGATTCTTGATTTTCTACAGAAAAAAATAGATATTTTTCTAGGTTTATTTTAAATTCTTTCAGGGTTTGATTTTCCGTTTGCTTGAGAAATATATGGGCAATATTATCATGACTAAACAGACCTCTTTTTAAGACAATTGCTTTGATTAAACGCAGAGCCTGATCTCCCAGAATACTGGGATTTTTATAGCGGGCTGTGCTGGAGACGGCAGATTGAGAACGAGCAATATACATTGCTAGTTCAAACTTAAATTTGTCTTTTATCTGTTTAGAAAGCCTTCTCGCAGCCTCTTGTTGCTCTTTGGGGTTCTTATCATTAACAGATTGATCGATTAATAAATAGGATGTGTAGCGATTAGCCCAATGACCTTTGGCTGAGTCTTCATACTTGGTAGCGAATAATTTCAGATCCTTGTAATCTTTGCTGTTGGCGAAATTCTCTAGCCAACTTTTACAAGTTTTTACTAGTGGAGGATTATTGTCATTAATTTTTAGATTATCATTAACAAATAAATTAACTAAGTCTTGGATATATTTATCTTTTCGGTTAGTTTTCCAATTATTAACTATGATATAACAACACCGCTTAAGTGTATTATATAATTCCTGTTCATTATCATCTAAAAAAACACTGTATATTCCAGGTATATAATCAGAATCTTCTGAATCAAGACCGTCTATAAATAAACCTTTGAATTCCCGTAAAACATCCTCTGGTGGTAATTTATTGACAATTTCCACAAAGAAGCTATAAACCTCCTCTTGGGCAGTTTGCACTTCTAGCTGTCTAGAGTTAGACGTAACACAATGGGGATTTTCCTGACTAATTGATAAACGATTAGCGGTCATTTCAGTTATCAGGACAAAAAGTCTTCCTGCTCATATTATTACTAGCTTAACCTTGGCGAACACTAGCATCAATCTATTCGTCAGAGATTCAGTAATCTTTTTACACAAATTTGATTAAATTAGACTATAAATAAAGTATTAAAGACAAATTGTTGAATTCTTCATAAAAAACTTCAGTGAAATTACTTATTTATAATTACAAAAGACCATACATAAGTAAGTGGGCGAGTTAATCTATCGAAGCCTTTGAGTATTTTAAAATATCCTGAGCGATCGCAATTCCCAATGCCCATGACAACTAAAACATTAGGACTCGAACAAAACCTCTACGACTATTTACTGTCAGTCTCTCTCCGAGAACCGGAAATTTTAACCCGACTCAGACACGAAACAGCCCAATATCCCATAGGAAGAATGCAGATTGCTCCCGAACAGGGGCAGTTTTTGGCGTTATTGGTGCAATTGTTGGGAGCTAAGAAAACCTTGGAAATTGGGGTATTTACAGGTTATAGTTCCCTAGTGGTGGCATTGGCGTTACCGACGGACGGTCAAGTTGTAGCCTGTGATATCAGTGAAGAGTTTACAACGATCGCTCGGCGCTATTGGCAGCAAGCAGGAGTGGCGGATAAAATTCAACTGCACATTGCTCCAGCTTTGCAGACTTTGGATCGGCTACTGGCAACAAAAGAAGCAGAAACTTTTGATTTTGCCTTCATCGATGCAGATAAGAGCAACTATGATAACTATTATGAGCGATCGCTGCAATTAGTGCGTCCGGGGGGATTGATTGCGATCGATAATGTCCTTTGGTCGGGCAAGGTTGCCAATCCCGAAGTGCAAGATAATAGAACTAAAAGAATTCGTGCCTTTAATCAAAAATTGCATCAAGATCAGCGAGTTAGTCTTAGTGTAGTAGCGATCGCAGATGGCTTAACTCTGGCACTGAAAAAGTAAGTTTATTGACATCTTGCACCAAAAGAGTGAAAATCATGAATTTGTTGAAATAGAGTTATAAAAAGCATCTGTATATTTTCCTCGGTTTTTAGTCCATTTTTAATGGACTTTTGCAATTAGACAGGGATTTACAATCCCTGGCTGGCTCTGGCTGGCTCTTATTGCTCTGGCTGGCTCTTATTGCTCCAACATTTGAAAGAATCGGGTAAAGTAATCTGGAAAAGTTTTGGCTGTACAACCAGGATCTTTAATTACAATGCCTGGAACCTTCAAACCAGTGACAGCAAAAGCCATCGCCATTCGATGATCGTGATAGGTTTCAATCGCCGCCGGGGTAACGGGGCCAGGTTGAATTTTTAGTCTATCTGCAAATTCTTCAACCTCAACACCTAGCCGCCGCAACTCTGTAACAACAGCTTTAATTCGGTCAGTTTCCTTATATCGAATATGTTCCACGTTCCGAATGGTAATCGGTGAACTGGCAAAAGGCGCGATCGCTCCTAATGTTTGCACTAAATCCGAGATATCATTCATATCAATATCGATGCCTTGCAATTGCTTCGGCCCCGTCACTTCGGTGTAATCATCCCCATCCTTTATTTGGCAACCCATCTGTTCTAAAACATTCAGCCAGAGAATATCACCCTGACAGGATTGTTTCGTCAAATGTTTTACCCGCACCCGTCCACCCGTAACGGCAGCGGCGGCAAAAAAGTAAGAAGCATTTGATGCATCGGGTTCTACTGTATAATGTTGAGCTTGGTAACGTTGACCTGCTTTGATTTTAAATTGGCGATCGCTAATTTGAATCACCTCCACGCCAAAATCTGCCATCAGACGACAGGTCATTTTGACGTAAGACTGAGAAACCAGCGTCCCTTCAACCTCAACAATTGTGTCTTGTTGAGCATAAGGCGCAATCATCAGCAGTGCCGAAAGTTGCTGACTTGTTTGGTTAGCCTTTAACCGAAAATTGCCGCCAGCGAATTGCCGACTATAGATGGTGTAGGGCATAAACCCGGAGTTTCCCTCAAAGTTAACGGTTGCACCACCCGTTTGCAGCACCGTCAACAAGTCGCCCATCGGTCGTTCTCGCATCCGGGGAACACCATCTAAGCGATATTCGCCATTACCCAATGCCACCAGCGCCGAAATAAACCGTGCTGCTGTACCTGCCAAACCCACAAATAAATCAGCCTGTTTAGCTGGAATGTCGCCTCCCCTTCCCGCCACTTTAATCTGTTCCAGCTGAGGATTCAAAGAAATGGGAATGCCCAACTGCTCAACGCATTTGGCAAAATATTCGCTATCTTCACTAAATAAGGCATTTTCTAAAATTGAGTCACCTTGCGCCAAAGCAGCGACAAGTAACGCCCGATTGGTAAGACTTTTAGAACCGGGAATTTCTACCGTGGCATCCACTGGCCGATTCAGAGCAGGAATTGCAATGGTATCCACTTTAAACCTCTACGTAGACGGTTAGCTACAACTTTATATATTGCCATATCTTGAGCAAAAGCAGCAGAGAACTAGGCAGTATGAGTTACAAGTAATAAAGTGAGGAATAAGATTTTAAAACTTATAAAAACTTATAATTTATAACTCCCCTATAACTCGCAACACATAACTTAGCACGGGTTAAACCCTAGCTATCCGCCAACAGGACTATAGAAAGATGCAATTTATCGATCAAGCAAAAATTGAAATTGAAGCTGGTAAAGGTGGCGATGGTATTGTCGCTTTCCGGCGAGAGAAGTACGTGCCGACTGGTGGTCCCTCTGGTGGTAATGGAGGACGGGGTGGCTCGGTATTTTTCGTTGCCGAAGAAAACCTCCAAACTTTGTTGGACTTCAGATACAACCATCGCTTTCAGGCAGAAAAGGGTACTCGTGGCGGGCCAAATAACTGCACTGGAGCAGCAGGAAAGGATTTAATTATCGAAGTTCCCTGCGGTACAACCATTTATGATGCTGAAACTGGCGAACTGCTGGGGGATTTAATTGAGCCTAAACAGAGTTTGCTGATTGCCCAAGGTGGTAAAGGCGGACTGGGAAATCAGCATTTCTTGAGTAACCGTAACCGCGCCCCAGAATACGCCCTCCCAGGATTACCAGGGGAAATAAAGCAGCTGCGCCTAGAGTTAAAACTTTTAGCAGAAGTGGGGATTATTGGCTTACCAAATGCTGGTAAATCCACTTTAATTTCATCTTTATCAGCTGCACGTCCGAAAATCGCAGACTATCCCTTCACTACCCTGATTCCAAATTTGGGTGTAGTGCGGAAACCGACTGGCGACGGTACTGTTTTCGCCGATATTCCCGGACTAATTGAGGGAGCCGCTCATGGGGCAGGTTTGGGACATGATTTCTTGCGCCACATTGAGCGCACGCGGGTACTACTTCACTTAATTGATGCCACTAGTGATGATGTGGTTAGAGATTATAACACAATTAAGGAAGAATTACAAGCTTATGGACGGGGTTTAGCAGAACGTCCGCAAATTTTGGCACTGAATAAAATTGATGCAGTCGATCGGGAAACTGTCGATTTGGAGGCGTTAGCCACCCAACTTAATCATCTCTCCTACGCCCCGGTTTTTGTAATTTCTGCGGTTACTCGCACCGGGTTAGAGCCGATGTTACAGGAAATTTGGCGAATTCTCGACCAAATCAAGGTTCCTGAAGAAGTGGAAGCATTTAGATAATTCGTAATTCGTAATTCGTAATTACTACTTTTAGAAGGAAAGTAGCTGTTGGCAGCAGAAATACTTTTTTTACTCACCGGATAAGGGACTTCCAAATAAAAAAATACTCAACTATTCTTTGTGGGGTGGGCATCTTGCCCGCCTTAGGCTGTGGGCGGGCAAGATGCCCACCCCACAAGATTGAATAATTTATTTGTTGGAAGTCCCTAAAGGTTTTAAAATTACGAATTACGTAGCTTGCTTTTCGCCAGAGGCGAGTATTATCAATTACGAATTATGCTGAGGTATTTTGGATCAGGGGAATCTTAATTACAAACTCA
>NZ_JABXKI010000403.1 GCF_017115095.1 Nostoc sp. NMS4
ATCAACGGCTAACTTTTTGCCCAACTTGAGCAACTGAAGACACTGATTATCCCCTTCATTACCAATGCTAGTGATACACACCGGTGCTATCTGACTTTGCAGACAACTAAAGTATAGTTCCTGCGATCGCTGTAGGGAAATGTCAATATTTAGTTGATCCCCGACATCAATCAATCGTTCCAATAGTTGGATATCTGCATTAAAACTACCATTGGCATCGTGCAACAATTGCCAGAGCGATCGCGCAATTAATTGTTCTAACATCTGTTTACCGTCGGGAATATTTAGCCGACAACGCAGATGTTTTGCTTCAGTGGCGATCGCTTCTAATTCTATTATGTGATTCCAACTCTTTTGGGGATCGGCGATATCTTGCTCAAGCGATCGCAATGTCATCATACAGCGATGCCCTAATGCAATATCGGCTGCTACCTGCAATTCTTGCGGTACTGCAATTTCATCACGATGAAACGCCATCAGCACACCATAATTATCACGGTAAGCTTGGGTATACAACTGTCCTAAACGGGCTAGTGTTTCCTGACTCAGTAGCCGCATAATCCGGTGGCGTTCTTCAGCAAATAGATTTTGCAAGCTAAAAGCTTCTTCTCCAAATAGCTGTGTCATCGCCAAGATCGTATGAGCCGCACTAGCTTGTTTTAATGCCCCAAACAGCTTTTCTTTTAATTGGCTGTAGTCACGCCGCCCAGTAAATTGTTGAATGCCGCAGTGGAAATCCCAGCCTCCTAAATGTAGAACTGCAAATACCAAATGCTCGCTCTCCCAAGTAATCTCTGATACTAGCTTTAAATTCCCCACAGCCAGAGTTAGCGATCCCATGCGTTGCAGTTGGTAATCTAGCTCATTGGCGGCGTAGCAATAAACGCGCTTCTGGTAACGCCCAGACTGTTTGTCAGCAGCATCTTTTATTGGTAGGGAATTGTGTGTCTCTGCTGGTTTCTGATTGCTAAATAGGGAAGTAATGGCGTAATGGGCTGCAACTTGCTTAAAGCCAAGTTGGGCGGTTAACACGAGTTGCCGATAAATTTCTGCACCGTGTTTGAACTGATCCACATTACTGGGGGCTAAACCAAGATGTTTGACAAAGCTTTTTTCCAATTGCACACCTGCCACTTCCCCTGCCAATTCCAAAGCACGGGCGGCGTAGCGGAGAATTTGTGTCCCCTCTGGGCGGGAAATTTCTTCAAAAAACCAACCGCAACTAGTGAACATTAACAAAGCGTGACGCTGCATTTCCAATAGGCGGAGAGCGTCTACTTGTTCGGCGGCGGTTAGTTTGTGGGTTTGATGACGGGCGAGGAAACGATTAACATTGGTAGCAGAGCGATCGCGCATGACTTGGATATATTCATCTCGTGCTAGCCAGGGATCACGAAATAACTGTCTACCATGTTCTTCATAAACTTCAGTTAGCTGATCCCGCAGCCAATTTAGGGCATCCCGCAGGGGACGACGCCATTTCTGATGCCAAATACCGCCTTCCCCACCGCAACCACAATCATCTTCCCATCTGCCGACACCGTGGGCGCAACTCCAGGCTGTAACTGATTTTAATTCCACTTCCCAATCGGGAGAATTTAAGCTGAGGTAGTGGGCGAAGTTCGTCACCGTCCAACCCTGTTGGGGAAACTCTTTAGTAAAGGCGTAGGCTAAAGTTTTCTCAGTTCCCTTTTTGTGGTGTCCAAAGGTTTCTCCATCCGTTGCCACCGAAATTAACTGTGCTGGGCGATGATCCCCGCGTACCGCCGAACCAATACGTCCCGCAAAGTGACTGGAATTATAAACGACATCACTAAAACCCATATCCCGCGATATCGGCCCATCGTAGAAAAAGATATCAATGTAGGGTAATCCTTCTGTACTACTATCTTTGGGGCTAGTGGCGATCGCATTCAGAGGTGAAGATGAAGTGTCTAGTGTGGGCTGCAAATAACAACGGTAGGGACGGGTGGAATCAATCTGACTACCGCCGACTTCAATCCATTCTGGATGGGGACAATCTGGAGTGGGCAGGGGACGGCAACGCAGTGCTTGAGAAGGTGCAAGGACAATGAAGCGAATACCCTCAGCAACAAGAGCTTCTAGGGTGGCGTAGTCTACAGCCGTTTCTGCTAGCCACATTCCTTCGGGATCGCGGCCAAAGCGGGAGCGGAAGTCTTCTTTACCCCAGCGAATTTGGGTATATTTGTCGCGTTCGTTCGCCAGAGGCATGATGATGTGATTGTATACTTGCGCGATCGCATTGCCGTGACCATGCAAGCGATCGCTACTCTTGGCATCCGCCTCTAAAATTCGCTGATAAACTTCCACATCGTAGCGTTCTAGCCACGACATCAGCGTTGGGCCAATATTAAAACTGAAATACTCGTAATTATTCACGATCCCCACCACTTCGCCTTGGTCATTTAAGACTCTGGCAAAGGCATTTGGGCGATAGCATTCCCAATGAATCCGCTCATTCCAATCATGGAAAGGTGCAGCGCTCGGTTGGCGTTCAATTGCGTCCAGATAAGGGTTTTCCCTTGGTGGCTGGTAAAAATGACCATGCACCGTCACATAAACACCATTAGCCTTGCTCAGGGGATCGGTTTCTTTGGCGTTATTGGGATCTGAATGTAATGTTAACGTTGAGCCAGAGCTAGCTGGCATTTGGGCAGCAGAAGTCATGTATATTTATCCAAAACAAAAAACTTGCAGTTGCACCGAAAATATTGTGCGTAAACCTTACTCCAATAGTTTAAACACAAAATCCGGTATAAACAACAACTATGGAATCCAACCAAATTTTTGACAAGGCGGTTTCATCGTAGTGGGAAATCTGCGTTATTGTACAGCCCTTTCCCTGAAGGCTCAAAGTAATTAGCCATTGAACAAAGCCTCAGTTAGGGGTTTTTCTTCTTGGGCGCTAATCAAAATTTTAATTGTCTTTTAATATATTAAACCCCATCTTCGATGTAATATTTTGGCTCAAATTCATACTTTTGCAACAAAAGATTACGAAAACTCATTATATCGCAATCTGCTTTTACACAACATCCGCAGCCTTGAACGGAAAACAGTACAATTTCTGAATTGTTCTACAGGCGGTTGAGAGTACCATATCGGAGTGCTGAATGAAAGTAATTGTTAATTCAACACTCCAAACTTGAAACTTAGGATTGCTCGCTGTGAATGATACCCTCAACTTAAGACAACAAATGTCAACTAAAAACATTATTCTTTTCGCTTTACTACTGTTTATCCCGGTTTCTGTAGCAGCCCACTTTCTAGAATGGGGAGAATTGACAGTTTTCATTACAGCTGGATTAGCAATTCTGCCTTTAGCAGCTTGGATGGGTACAGCCACAGAAGAAATTGCTGTCGTAGTTGGGCCATCATTGGGGGGCTTGTTAAACGCCACCTTTGGCAATGCGACAGAATTAATCATTGCCCTAGTAGCGTTGAACGCTGGGTTAATCGATGTAGTCAAAGCCAGTATCACCGGATCGATTATTAGCAACTTACTACTGGTGATGGGTTTTTCCATGCTTTTGGGAGGACTGCGCTACAAAGAACAGACATTTCAGCCAATAGTGGCGCGGGTAAATGCTGCTTCGATGAATTTGGCGGTGATTGCGATTTTGATGCCAACGGCGATGAATTATACCTCTCAAGGAATTAACGAAGAAACACTGCAAAATCTTTCTATTGCTGTTGCTGTGGTGTTAATTCTGGTTTACTGCTTAACGCTGCTATTTTCGATGAAAACCCACTCTTATCTTTATGATGTGGGTGTAGCGGAGACAGAAGAAGAAGAAACGCCTCACGCGAAACCAAATATGATGTTGTGGGTTGCGGTGTTGCTAGTATGTACCTTACTAGTGGCAATTGAGTCAGAAATGCTAGTAGATTCTCTGGAAGTAGCCACATCTCAACTAGGTTTGACGGCGCTGTTTACAGGGGTGATTTTGGTTCCCATCGTCGGTAACGCGGCTGAACACGCCACAGCAGTCACCGTAGCAATGAAAAATAAGATGGATCTTTCCCTTTCGGTAGCGGTGGGATCAAGTATGCAGATTGCCCTATTTGTCGCGCCCGTGTTGGTAATAGCAGGGCGGGTATTAGGTAAACCAATGGATTTAGATTTCAAACCCTTTGAATTAGTCGCTGTAGTTGTGTCAGTGTTGATTGCCAACAGTATTAGTTCTGATGGTAAATCCAATTGGTTGGAAGGGACTTTATTATTAGCTGCTTATACAGTATTGGGGTTCGCCTTCTACTTCCATCCAGTTATGGATGCGGTGGGGTAGTACCGCAAGGCGGAAGTCAAAAGTCAAAAGTTAAAAGTCAAAAGTTTTATATATCAAGGCTTTTGCTTGTTTCAAATGGTAGCTTGATTTCCGCCGCGCTGTACTAGTTAGCTGTGGCACTTGGCCGAGCCAATTTTAGATTCTTTTGGTTTATCCTGGATTAATACCCCGCTACACGCTTTCAACCCTTGTGGGTGACACAAATCCAAAATCCAAAATTTAAAATCCAAAATCTGTTGATTACCCGCTTTTGCCTGGGACAGGAGAAAATAAAGAGATATAAGAGCGATCGCCTGTATGAGCTACTGCCTTAATCCCCATTGTCCCAAGCCTGAAAATCCCAATCATGTCAACTTTTGTGTGACTTGCGGTACCAAGTTACTCCTCAAAGAACGTTACCGTGCTATCAAACCAATCGGACAAGGTGGTTTTGGCAAAACCTTCTTAGCTGTGGATGAGGATAAACCCTCAAAACCACGCTGCGTAATTAAGCAATTTTATCCCCAATCCCAAGGCACTAACACTCTTGCAAAAGCCGTGGAATTATTTAACCAAGAAGCGGTGCAGTTAGATGAATTGGGCAAACATCCCCAAATTCCCGAACTACTGGCATATTTTACCCAAGAAGCTCGCCAGTATCTTGTACAAGAATTTATCGATGGGCAAAACTTAGCCCAAGAATTGGCACATAGAGGTGCTTTTAGCGAAATACAAATCTGGCAACTATTAAACGATTTATTGTCAGTTTTGCAATTTTGTCATACCAGACACGTAATTCACCGCGATATTAAGCCAGAAAATATTATTTTACGCCAGAGCGATCGCAAACTAGTATTAGTAGATTTTGGTGCTGCCAAATCTGCCACTGGCGCTGCCTTAAATCAAACTGGTACTAGTATTGGTAGTCCAGAATATGTTGCCCCTGAGCAAATGAGAGGCAGGGCTATTTTCGCCAGCGACATTTATAGTTTGGGTGTGACTTGTATTAATTTATTAACAGTGCGATCGCCCTTTGATTCTTATGATACTAACAACGATACTTGGGTCTGGCAGCAATACTTGCAAACTCCCATCAGTAATCAGTTGAGTCGCATTCTCAACAAAATGTTAGAGAGTATTCCAATTCGGCGTTATCAAACAGTAGACGAAGTTCTCAACGATTTAAATCAACAGCCGAAAGTAGCAGCCACACCAGTTATCGCCCCAAAACCCATCCCTCAATCACCACCCACATTTGTATCGTCATCTCCTAGTCAAATCG
Organism: Nostoc sp. NMS4; assembly: GCF_017115095.1. Classification (GTDB taxonomy): domain Bacteria; phylum Cyanobacteriota; class Cyanobacteriia; order Cyanobacteriales; family Nostocaceae; genus Nostoc. Next base: position 5,572 of record NZ_JABXKI010000403.1, read on the forward strand.
AGCAAGAGTTAGAGCAAATGAAAACTCAATTTTTGGGTAACAGTAAACCTCAACCAAATAAAATACAGCCACAAAACCCCACACCTCAGCCTCCTAGTACAAATAAAATAGATCAAGAATTAGAAGAATTAAAAGCCAAATTTCTTGGAAAGAATAACACGCCAAATCAATGAGAAAACCAAATATCAAAAGCCTCTATTACATCACACATATTGAAAATTTGCCCTCAATACTTCAAAGAGGTATTTTATCCCACAAAAAAGTTGAGGAGTTAGGAGTTTCATATACACCCATATACGATAGTGAGATTGTTAGCAAGCGTAAAGATAAGTCTACGCCTGGAAGGAGTAGTTTGTGGGAGTATGCTAATTTATACTTTCAGCCACGTAACCCAATGATGTATCGGGTGGTTCATGGAAAAGACAAAAGAGATATTGCTGTTATTGGAATCAAACCTGATGTACTTGCAGCAGCAGGAGAACTAATTACAGATGGAAATGCTGCCAATGACCCAACTCAATTTTTTGCTATTAAAGAAGGAATAGAAATACTTCAGAAACAATGGAAAATTATTCAAAATGAGTGGTGGAATGAGCTTGATGGTTCTAAACGAAAGATAATGGCTGAATGCTTGGTTCCTGAGCAAATTAGCCCAGAACTTGTTCATTCAATTTTTGTAGCAGACTATAAGGCTAAAGAGCGAGTCGAAACAATTATTGGTTCAGCTAAAATACCTGTTGTTCCTGAACCCAATATGTTTTTCCAACCCATATCTGCCAGCCGTATTGGGACTAATATTTCTTTGATTGATGGGGATATGTTTTTTTCAAATATGCAAACTTTGACGATTAGTGTTAATCTTCAAGGCATAATGGGCAAAGGATTAGCATCACGGGCAAAATATCAGTTTCCTGACGTATATGTAGTTTATCAAGATGCTTGCCGGAATAAACAGCTTACTGCTACAAATCCCTATCTCTATAAACGTGAAGCTTCTTTAGACCAAGAATTAGCCGATCTTAGCCTTCCTCTTGTGACCTCCAATGCTGTAAAGTGGTTCTTGTCGTTTGCTACTAAAACACAATGGCGAGAAAACTCTCGTTTAGAAGACATTGAAGGTGGCTTAGACTGGGTTAGAAATAATTGTCATGAAATTGGTATTCAGTCTTTGGCAATGCCAGCTTTGGGTTGTGGTTTAGGCAACTTAAATTGGGCTGAAGTCGGGCCGCTAATGTGTCGTTATCTGCATAATATAGGAATTCCAGTTGCGATTTATCTTCCACGAGAACATCAAATTGATTCCAAATACTTAACTAATGATTACTTGCTGAATCTCTCTTAATTCCCAGTCGCTATAATTGCTTAAGTTGAAAATATATTAACAAAAAAGTGACTCTAGATATTAGAGTCACTTACAAATAATCTGAGAATTTAGAAGTGTGGAAATTTACTTCTTAGCTTCAGCAATAGGAACCCATTCAGTGTGGAAAGTTCCAGGCTTATCAAGACGCTGGTAGGTATGTGCGCCAAAGTAGTCGCGTTGTGCTTGAGTTAGATTTTGAGGCAAGCGATCGCGGCGATAGCTGTCAAAATAATCCAAGGATGCGCTAAATGCGGGTACTGGAATTCCCAGCGTTGCAGCTGTCGCAATCACTTCCCGCCAAGCAGTCTGTCTGTCGAGAATTGTCTGCTTAAATTCGGGAGCTAACAGCAAGTTAGGCAAAGCTGGATTTTCGCTAAAAGCCTTTTTAATTTTATTCAAAAAGCGAGCGCGAATAATACAACCACCTTTCCAAATCCGCGCCATTTCGCCCAAATCCAAATTCCAGTTATATGTTTTGGAAGCTGTGGATAGCAACGCCATCCCTTGAGCATAAGAACAGATTTTTGAGCAATAGAGAGCATCGCGTACTTTGTTGATAAAGTCCTTAGTTTGCCCGTCATACTTGCCACTGGGGCCTGTGAGGACTTTCGATGCTGCAACCCGCTCCTCTTTAATCGAAGATATAATCCGGGCATTAACTGCGGCTGTAATTGTGGGAATAGCAACTCCCAATTCTAATGCAGTTTGCACAGTCCAGCGTCCAGTTCCCTTTTGACCGGCTGCGTCAACAATCAAATCCACCAGGGGTTTTTTTGTTTCTGGGTCAATATATGGGAAGATATTCTTCGTAATCTCAATCAAAAATGAATCGAGTTCATCGGTGGTGTTCCATTCAGCAAACACATCATGTAGCTGACTGGGGTTTAATCCAGCGACACTTTTCAATAAGTCGTAGGCTTCAGCAATTAGCTGCATATCGCCGTACTCAATACCATTGTGTACCATTTTGACATAGTGGCCAGAACCACCAGGGCCAATATAGGTTACACAAGGGCCATCATCGACTTGGGCAGCAATTTTGTTGAAAATTGGTGATAGAAACTCATAAGAGCTTGTTGTACCTCCAGGCATCAGTGAAGGCCCATTCAGCGCCCCTTCTTCACCGCCACTGACACCCATACCAAGATACCGAAGCCCAGCAGGTTCTAATTCTTGAGTGCGTCGTTCCGTATCTTCAAACCAAGAGTTGCCACCGTCGATAATGATATCGCCTTCGTCTAACAAGGGTTTGAGTTGAGCAATCACCGCATCTACTGGCTTACCAGCTTGCACCATTACTAGAATTTTGCGGGGACGTTCCAATAAGGCAACGAATTCTTCTAGAGTAAAGGCGGCTTTGACGTTCCGTCCTGGCGCGCGCTGCGCCATAAACGCATCCGTTTTTTCTCGGGAGCGGTTGTAAACTGCAATTGGGAAGCCATTGCGCTCCACGTTGAGAGCGATGTTCTCACCCATAACGGCTAATCCAATCACACCAAAGCTTTGTAGTGTCATAAAAAATTTCTGGCTAACTCTTGCAGATCCTTTACCTATAAGGGTAGTCCGATATTTTCCCTTCTCCCCTAAAGAAGACCTTAAGACTTGATATAAACGACAAAAATCCACAACTAACATGGATAATTAATTTTAAATTGTATCTAAATCAACAATTGACTTGCAAAATTTGCAAAATTGAAATAATCAAAGGACGCAGTTAAGGAGTAACCAAATAATGCTGGCATTTGTCCTAGCTTTGGTAGTGGGTCTTGGTAGTTTAGCCATTTACATAGCAGCTTTCTTTTTCCCAGAAATCCACCGTAAGAATGACTTTATCTGGAGTGGCGTAGGATTGTTCTACGCTTTAGTATTATGGGTGTTTGCACCACGCATCACTGGAGGTTTGTTGCTGGGTCATCTGGCTAGTGTGGCTCTTTTGGTCTGGTTTGGCTGGCAAACTCTATCATTACGTCGGCAATTGACCCCACAGGCACAACAAACCCAAGTACCTAGTGCTGAGACGGTGAAAACTGGCATTCAGGAACAGGTAAATAAGTTGTCCCTTCAAGAACGGCTAGGCCAGTTGCAAAAAAGTCTGGGTAGTACCTTCAGTGGCGCGAAAGACAAGGTGCAGCAAACTGTGAGTAAAAAGACACCCACAACGCCCAAACCTGAAGATATTACCTCTGTTCTGTCCGAACAACCTGCTATTGAGATTATCGACAAAACTATTGTCATACCAGAACAACCAGCAGAGGAGACAGTTACTACCGACATCGAAGCAAAAACCGAGAGTGTACCAGAAGCGATTCCCCCACATCCCCCATCTCCTGAATTGGTGGAAGCAGCGCAACCAGATTTTGAAATTGAGGATAAGCAACCGATTTCTGTAGAAGAAATTGCGCCGGATGGGGTACTAGCGCCCCCAGCCGAAACGCCACCGGAAGCAATACCGCCTAATTAAACTAGTTGAATTCTGTGAAACCCAACATTAACCTGAGATGATGTTGGGTTTCACTCAACTTGTTTTAACCTAATCGCGTAATTCCCCTTCCTCATTTTTTTTTATAATTCCTTTTTCAACATAGTGGAGTGTCCTTTTGCCTGAGATGGGTAGATGGGTAGTTCTGTGGATTTATTTCGTTAAAACTTCAACGAAAGAATTACGAGTTTATCTGTATTTTTACTCATTTTTTATATCGATTTGTTGTTTGATAATAAGTGCAATCAACAAATGCGATCGCATCTAAGCTTGTGGGCACGGATGCACCCACATCGCTATTTAATCACAATCTAGTATTACCCAGCAAAATTAATGGGACAGAC
>NZ_JABXKI010000224.1 GCF_017115095.1 Nostoc sp. NMS4
TAAAGCAGTATTTGATTTGTAAATAAAATCACCATTGACTTAAATATCATTTTTAGCGATCGCTTGTTTTTGATCCGACTTCACAAAATCGCGTTGCTCCCCTTTACTTTCAGTCATGATTAAAAATTATCCAGTTCGTCAGATTGATTCGTCGCAGAGTGCTTGTACATTTTGGCTTTTGACATTTGATGAGTAGAAGCTTTAATTACTGGGATAGCAGCTTCTTTAACCGAAGTTTTAGCTTGTTGATAAAGGAATTGGGTTATTCCATCCGCGTCTTCTCCATCTTCTACTTGCGCCCAGAGAGAGCAGCCTATTTCCAATGATTCGTAATCGCCTAGATTGAATTTCCTAGAGTAGCTAACAGAGACAGTTGTGAATTTCATGCGGCTATATTTTGGGAAATATGGATTGTTAATTTTCTTCGTTAGTATCAACCATTTCAATGCTGAGTCTCTTACATAAATCGCTAGCTTTTACACCAACGATTCCTGGTTCAATTTCGGTAGATAGTTCCTCTATGATTGAGTGAAAACCAGGGTCTTTATCATTTATTTCAACCTCAATCAGTCCTGCATTATTCGATATAACAGTTGCCCAACTTGGGTATTGCTTGAGGAATACTGGTTGCATAGAGTTTCATGGTTCTGTCTCCTGATTAAACTTGACCTCAACAATTTCTTCTACACACCCCATCACCTCAGCCAAATAGTGCAGAACATCGCCCAAGTGTGTTGCTGCCTCTGGATCAATCTTTTTATCCGCAATCAACAAAAGCCAAGTTTCATTTTGTGCAATAGCCTGAATATTTACGTAGCACGAGTTGAATTGCTTCAGTATTTCTATCGGTTCCATTGGTTTATTCAATGAGTTGTGGTGTTTTATTTGGATAAAATTTAAGTTTGCTCCTTGCCACACAGGTGGGTTTGCCCTACCCACCCGTTTCCTTACGCTGCAACCAAATCTTTCTCTTGTGGAACGTATCTCTTCAGCCGTTCCCACTCGTCACTTGTCAGCGAATCGAATTCAATATCAAGCAACTCTTCTTCCGTGGGCGGTTGTTCTGTAGCCGTTGTAAAGTAGCCTGTCATCGTCATAAATTCATCCAGCCCGACTGCTGCATCCACCGATTCGGCGTATCGAATTTTATCTACAGCATTTGACCAGTGCGTAAGGTGTTGAAATATTACCCCAATCATCGAATGAGCTTTATATACTCGATAAGTTCTGGGGCAAGCTCCATCTACGTAAACCAGCTTGTATCCAGTGATTTGTGTTACCTCTGCATTGGGGTCGGTGGGAGGTAACAGTATTTTGTCAAGAGACTCTTCCAACTGGGCTTCTTGAAGAGGAAGTGTGCTAATCATATTTGGTGTGCCATGATGATTTAAATTTCGTTGTAGAGGCGATTGCATAACTCTAGGGGAAGCAATCGCCATTTCTACCTTCAGCAACTAAGCTGCTACTGCTGCTCGGACTCCCAACAACGCAATCACTTGTTCAGCACTAGCAGCCACGCGATTGAGTCCGTACTGTCTTGGTCTTGCGTACCAACCCTCTTCATCCCAACCAATGAAGCCTACCAAATGCCCATTGCGATAGACTTTCGTGCTGAATACTAGATAATCAATCTCTCCGTGGTACAAACCGAAAACAGTGCAAGCTTCTTTCAACTCAGTCTCTAATCGCTGATTCCGTTCCCGTGGTGTCTCTGGTAGCGTTGCTTTAACTTCTGCCACTCTTTTTGCGAACCAATTGCGGTCGAAGGGTAGCCGTCCGCCACCGACTAACTGCACCCATACTGTGATTCCGCTTTCTATCCAGATGGTACGGATTGATTCGGGTTTCACTTGAATAATCTCGCCAATGATGCGGCGATCGCGAGATGTCAGGGGGTCTTGGGTCGGGGCTACAGCTTCGGCTTGGGTTTCGAGGTGGTTGTATAGTTCTGCTTGGGCTATGGCTTGTTCATCACGAGAAGAACTAAGAATTGCTTGCTGTGTATGTGTTATGTAGGTCATAATGTTGATCTCCATTCAGTTGGATAAAAGGCGATCGCTGAGTTTTCCAGACAGTAGCGATCGCTTTTGTTATGTGTGTAAACAACGCTGTGGTTTAGCACAACGCTCTCAAACTTGATTTAGCGTAGCCATCAAAGCTAGTTGCTAAGAGCATTATCAAGACAGCAGACAGCAGCATCAGGGGATGTGTAAGGAAGTGCTGTGTTAGGAACAAGGCACTCTATGAATTCAGCTTTGCTGTAAAATCTTTGATTTCTAGACGAATGGCACTAAATAACCAGTTTTTTAAGACTTGGTAGGTCATCGAGATCATCTTCGCTGGCTTGAGCATTACAAGTTTGGCTGACGGCTGCTAGTCCCGGTGGCACTTAGTTTTGTGGTTAGTTGAATGAGTTTAAATCTGGGAGTAAGCACTTCTTTGTTTACTAGGAGGCTAGCGCTTGTTTCCTCCTTTATATTTATAAAACTACGCGAGACGTAGAAAAAAGTCAAGCACTTAAAATAGGTTTTTCTACACTTAACGTGGTATTTTTATTTTTAAGCGTAGTTTTATTGATTTGTGACCATGTATAATAATGAGTATTCCAAGAGTCGATTTATCGAAGCAAGACGGGGATTAAACTAATGGAGGTGTCACATGGACAAGCGAATGATTGCTTGGAGGTTAAATGAAATAATGGCAAAAAAGCGTATTAGGAATAAAGACCTAGCAGCAGCTTTAGGGATTGACGAAAACTCTGTTCATCGATTGAGAAGAACAGATGAAATGCCTCGATTAACTGGGGAAAGACTTAATGGACTCTGCATTGCCCTTGAATGCCAACCTGGAGATTTAATTGTTTTTATCCCAGATGACGATACAGATACCACAGGAGAAGAACAACAAAAGGTTAAGCCAATCCCTGTAAGGGAATATCTAAAATCTAAAGCTGATAATTCCCAACCACAGGATATAGCAGCATAAAGCGATCGCTGCCGGTCAAAGCTATGCGATCGCCTGCTCAATCCGTTAACGACAAAGTGAGCTTATTACAATGCTGACATATTTTTGGGCAAACACCCTTCAGTATCTCCTCGGTTCACTTTGGTTAAACTGCAACACCCCAACTTTTAGGCATTTACCATAGTGAGCAAGAGATATGCTGACACTAGACAGAGAACAAACAACAGCACTCGATTACAGTGTTGTCAATACCAGTATCCAGGAAACCTTCACTGCCATCGACAGATTTGAGTGGCAAGCAATAGATGAACTGCGCCTTATGCGAGACAACCACTATTACTTTGATGGTGGACACATAAGTTTTGAAGCCTATTGTGAAAGCGAGTTGACCAAACACGGGGGATATCGCCGGGTCAGAGATTTGCTATCTGCGAAGAAAGTAGTTGATACCCTGCCAGAGGAACTGAGGGTAAAAATCACTAAACCCTCTCAAACTCGCCCCCTACTCCGGCTGGTCAAAACTCCCGACAAGTTACACGAAGTCGTAGCGATCGCAGCCAAAGAAAAACCCTTCCCCACTGCCGCCGACTTCGCCAAAGCAGTGCAGCAGGTTGCACCAACAACTAAACGCGCCACAAAAACCGAAAACCCTAAAACGCAAATCTGCTTCTGGGTGATTTTCGGCTAACTGCTTGAAGGAAATTGCGATCGCTCTTGGGTCAACACCTTGGCTATGATACAGGTCGAGCGTGTCGAAGATGGGCTTGATGAAATCCCCAAACTCTCCATCTCCAAATACTTCTTGGCGATTGTCTGGTTTGCGGTGCGGGTCTGGGTTATCTGGAGTAGGTAGGCGCATATAAACGCATTCACAGCGTACTCCGTCGAAGTTAGTATCGGTGGTGATGTTCCAATCTTCAATGTATGCTCCGGTTAGAGTTGCACCTGTAAAATCAGTGCCGTCCAGTTGCGTCTGTACTAGCTTGGCTCTGGATAAATCTGCATCTTGTAGGTTAGCATGGCTTAAGTCTGTACCAATGAAGCTGGCATCTATTAGGTTTGCTCCTTTGAGGTTAACTCCACGTAAGTCTTGGCGATCAAAAATTTTTTCCTGTCCCTGACCTGTAACTAGCACTTCACGCAGTTGTTCATACTTGAGATAAGTTATACCAGGACGGATGTCATTAATTTTTCTAGCTTTGTGCCAACAGGTATCAATGAGTATTGAGCTTCGCAGATCAGTACTTTTGAGCAGAGCTTGACAAAATTTAGCTTTGGTTAGGTTAGCATTGCGAAAGCTTGTGCCTCTTGTAGTTGCAAAAGTAATTGCAAATGAACTAATCCATGAATCTTCTTGAGATTTTTTAAAAGCAGACCAGCCAATATAAGAGCTGAATACAGCAATGGCTCCAGCAACATACCCAGGAATATTTTCATTTATTATAAAAGACCCAGCTTGAGCTACAGTGGTTGCGGCGATAAAAGATGCGGCAATAGCAACAATGACAGCAATAAACCCTCCAATAAATTCAGCAACAGACATTGCTAAGGCAACAGCAAAGGCTTTAGCAAAAGCTCCAATTGCGGTAACAGATGCAGTAATAACCCCAACACCTATAACAGCACCAAAGCCTGTTCTAGTAGTAACTCCAATAATAGCCCCTATAGTAATTCCAGATGCTAGTCCCGTTCCTAAACCTAGTAATAACCCTTTGCGTATAACCGTAGAGAAAAAGATGGTAACTACTATTAATGAAGTTAGTCCAGCACTGAAATTTTCAGAATTTTTATGATCAAGTATAAGTGTTATAAAATAAGCACTATATCCTGAAAAAATACCTGAAATTGCTAACAATAAACATGAGGTTACAAGCAGTCCAACTATCCATCGATGCTGCAAACCAGCTTGAGCATGGCTAAAGTTTGCACTTGTTAGCTCTGCACCCGTAAAATCCGCTCCTCTAATATCTGAATAGCTAAAGTTTGCCCATGCAAGGTTTTGACCTTTGAAAGAACGACCTCTGAGATTCTGGTGAGAAAAGTCTTGCGGCATGGCAGGGCTAGTGAAAGCAAGGGTTGAAGCTAGATACAGCTTGAGTGTGCGCTTTTACGGACTTTTGCATAAGATTCTGTCATAAATGGTAAACAATCAGGAGCGATTACGGCTGTAGTGAATTTCTGCGCTTGAGCAATCACTGTCAATTACTTTATATTTAAAAAAGCAAATTTACCATTAATACCGTTTGCTTCCATCTTTAATTGGGCAACATAAAACTGTTTTTGAACTACATCACCTTCTGGTGTAAAAGCAATTTCACCTAAAGGAGTTTGATAAGTTAATCTCAGTAATTCCTTGTTCAACTCTTGACGCAACTGAGGTAAAGTTAAATCCTTAATCCTGCTTTTTTTGTCTAAAGATTGCAATGCTTCTACATATACTTGTAAAGCAGCAAAAGCTTGTGCGCTAACTTGGGGTGGCTCTCGATGATATTGCTCAACATAAGCTTTACGAAAAGCAGTGTTAATTTCATTTTTGTATTCAGGACTATAAGCTTGAGCAATAATTACACCATCACAAAGCATCCTGCAAACTGAAAATATATGAGAAGTATTAAATCCATTTCCGCCAATAATTAAACCTCGATAACCAAGTTCCCGTACTTGTTTGACTAAATTGCCTCCATCCACAGCTAATCCAGATATAATTATTAAATCTGGTTTTAAATTAATAGCACTACTAGCTTGCGCTTGAAAGTCGGTATCTGTAGTTTGAAACTTTTGGACTGTGACTAAATTTAATCCTAAATCTTTCACTGTTTTCTGAAAAATTTCGGTTTCTGATTTATTAAAGGCATCATTTTGTGCATAGAACACAGCCACCCTTTTGATTTGAGGATTTTGTTTAAGCGCTGCTTTGACTGCATAAGGAGCGACGACTGCAACAGATGAAGAAACACGAGCGATATAATCACCAATCTCAGGAATGCCTTTAGCAGTATTTGATGCACCAATCACTGGAACCTGATTGCGTTCTGCTATCGGGTCAGCACTAAATGCCTGTTGTGACAGAGTAGGACCAATAATACCAACAACCTTATTTTGATTAATTAAACTGCCAAAGGCATTAATTGCTCCAACCTCATCGCCACCAGTATCTTGAAATATTAATTCGATTGGTTTACCATTAATCCCATCTTTGTTATTAAAATACTTCTGGGCAATTTTAACTCCATCAGTTCCCTCTTGACCTAGTAGTGCTACATTACTGGTTTGAGCAAAAGCGATTCCAATAGGAACAGTATTAGCTGCACTTGTTACTACTGCGGAATTATTTGCTGGAGTTAATCTAACGTTACTACTTTTACTACAAGCTGTGATCAGCATCCAGCAAATAAATAATAATGCTGTATTACGTGATATCCCAAACCAGAGCTTAACAGTGAGCGTGCTTTTCATAGATGCTCGATTATAATCTTTGAAGAATATCAGGGATTTTGAGATATTGTTCTTATATAGTACTTGTAAGCTGTTCAGCATACAAACTTCTTCTGTCAACGCGGCAGTAACTTGTTTTTCTTCTATATCTGTTGCTAAGACTTGATAGCCTAACTTATTTAGGGTTGCACAGACAGAACGCCCAAAACGTCCTCATCCAATTACAGCAAATTGGTGATTATCTTGACGCAGACTACGGAAAAATTTAACGCTGATAAATTCACAATTGTTAATCTCTATTATTGATTCCTAGATTCAATCAAAAGCATTATAAGTAGAGAGGCTCACGCCGATTCTGTTAAAATCACCCTTAATCCGTCCAGCTTGTTTTGCTCAGATGGGATTTTTATTAACTTGCGATAGAGCAAAGCTAATTTTACTTGACGGGAAATGCCTCTTTCAACAAAGAAATAGAGCCATCAGCAATAAACCGTACACCAATGGCTAGGATAAAAAAACCAAAAACTCGATTTAAGGCTCCTACACCATTTCTTCCTAACCTTTTAATTAATGGCTCTCCTAAGACAAGACACAGGTAAAGGCTAATTCCGATTAAAACAATTCCCACTAAAGATTCTAGATACTCTACCCAATGATTAAAGCTAATCGATAAACTCGTGACTACACCAATTGCTCCAGGTCCGCTGATCAAAGGCACTGCCATTGGTGTAAAAGAAATATCCTCTTTTTCCATAGCTTCATCCTTTTCTGATGGAGTTAGGCGTTGACGAACTGTAACCATTTCCCACGCTGTATGGGCAACAAGTAATCCACCTGCTAGCCGTAGGACATTTAGTGAAATCCCAAAAAATTCTAGTATCCATCTGCCAGCTACTAAAAACACAGCTAAAACTAAAACTACATTGGCAGCAGTTTGTAATGCTTGCTGATGACGCTGTGATGATGTTTCTGTTGCTGTTAAAGTGTAAAAAACCGGAACTGCACCTATTGGATTGGCAATGGGGAAAAGAGCCATAAAGGTTGCTAATGTATTTGGAATTAACGACATTTATCAATATTTGGTTATTTAGGTTCCTTAAAAGCAGAGTTTAGCAGAGAGTCGGGGTCAGAGAAAGAGAATAGACTTGCCTGTGGCAATGGACTGCACGACGCTAGCGCTTGTGGATGCTGCACCGAGTCAACCTGTTCCGTTACTGGCTGAAAAGCAGGACTATAATGTTGAGTTGAGAGACTGTCTTGAAGGTACTTGTTCCGCCGCGCCTGTTGCTCAAAATGAAAAATCTTTAAATTCTGCGATCGCTAATCAAACTCAGGAGCAGATAGAACAGCGTTATTCTGCTACGTTGTTGGTTGAAAATTCGGTTTCAGGTGTAGGATTCAAAGCAGTTGATGAGGATAAAGGTTCCGCCGCGCCCGTGCCAAATCCCGAAAAATGGTCGCATGAGATGAGGCGATAGTTGCGCGGTCAAATGTACGACCAGAACGTATGCAGAAACTCAAAGTGGCGGCGAATTCAGGGCAGAATCCGGGTTTTGATTTCTTGCAGGAATGCTGGAATGACGATCCGGCTTTGCAAATTGTGATCAAGAAATTGCTGGCTAAATTTACGCAGTGGAGTATCGTTTGTGTGGATGGGGTGCTGGTGAAGTGGGATGAGTAGCGTTCGTCGTAGTTTGAGGGCTATGTTTGTAAAGGTTTGTAAAATTTTTAAGTTTTTGCGAAAAATTTGAGTTTGAAAATGAAATTTTATTAGGTTAATTGCTAAATAATAAAAACTTTGTAACCTGATTGATGGCTTAATTCGTACTAATTGCACATAACGTGTTTTTTGTAAATCCCAATGGCATCGTTTTTGGTTCTAATGGCAGTTTAAATGTCGGTGGTTCATTTGTAGCAACCACTGCCTTCAATAAAGCACTTATATAAAGAAAGTACCCAACAAAACAATGATGACTGGCTTTACCCAACTCAAACCCCAGTTCGTAACTCATTTAGGATTGCTATATCAAAAGTTTTATTTAATTTATTTGACTTGTGTGAATATTAATCAGCCGCTTCAGTACATTCTCAAACTATGCCTTTTGGCAACAATTATTAACAGTCTAGCTGTCAATGTTGTTGCTGCTGAAGTACAAACTTTTGGCCAAGATGGTAGACATGGGGTAGATGGTCGCTCTGGACGAGATGGGAACTCTGGTACCGAGCAAATAATTCGCGCTAGCGAACTACAACCGATTGACCTCTCCGGTACAGATGGCGAAGCGGGAGAATCTGCTACCTCTGGTGAACAAGCTTCTGGATGCCAACAGCCCGATGATGTAACAGTGAATGTATGCGGTGCTAAAGGCGGTAATGGCGGTAATGGTGGTCATGGTGGTAATGGTGGCAATGGCGGTAATGCTACTGTTTACTTTGAGTCATTATCTCAACTCAAGAATGTGGTGTTACGTAATCGGGGCGGGAGGGCAGGTATTGCAGGAAAGGGCGGACAAGCAGGTAGTGGATGTAACTGTACTCAACCGCGCTGGACTGTAAACTATTGCACTTGGGCATTGATGGCGCAACAAATCAATGTAGCTAATCCCGAGTGGCAAGAAATTAACAGAGAATTATTTCGCTGTTCGGGTGATGCGTTCTATGACGAACAACAAAATCGACCCCAGCAGCTTCCAAATTTAGATCCAAACTACCGCTATGGCTGGAAATATATTGGTCTATCACAGCAGAGAGGTTTTACTTGTGAGAATGGCCTTATTGGTCAACCGGGACGCAACGGTAGAGATGGGGAACCTGGTAGTTACGGTCAAGTATTGTTAGTCAAGGGTACAGAAATTCCTCAAGAACAAATTAGTTATGGCAATCGCGTTAGCCTGTTAGTCGATCGAAGCATTGGGCTGATCAAGAAAAATTTGTCGAAAAAAACGGGGCTACGGAGTCTACTTGGTACTGGTTCGGATGTCCGAGATCGTTACCGTTTATTAGAAACCGTCCAAAGTTCTTTTAAAGTGTCTTGGCAAACTGTTAAACGCCCACAAGATTTAGGAGATCCTCCGCTCAAAGCTGAAATTACTGAATCAGGGAAATTGCAATTTTATATTCCAGGCACATTGGATTATATTCTCAATAATTCGCAAAACCAAACCGAAATTGCGATTACTGGAGGGAGCAACGCGATTTTGTGAAGTCGGATCAAAAACAAGCGATCGCTAAAAATGATATTTAAGTCAATGGTGATTTTATTTACAAATCAAATACTGCTTTA
>NZ_JABXKI010000217.1 GCF_017115095.1 Nostoc sp. NMS4
GCGATGTCTACGACGGGCTTCGCCTACGCAATTCCTTCCACAACAGAATTTCAGCAACTTTTAGATAGTCTCACCTCTGAGAAATAAGCGTAGGCATCGAGCGGCTTGTTGCCAGATATCGCTCTTAAAGATGAGAGTAAAGTTGCCCAATAATTGCAGCAACTGCAAAATCTCTAAATGCAACGTTGTTTACAAATGATGTCAGATTGGCTAATTTAACAGAAATTAATACTCAGTCAGTGCAAATTGTGTAATGGGAGCGATCGCCTAAATAAACTAATTCAACCCCTTGCCCATTAACTCGCACTTCTTCCCAACCCCCTGACGACTCAACTACATGGGCGCAGGTGAGTAAATGTCCATTGGGTGAGATAAAAAAGCCCGTGCCTTGGATGTAACCTTCTGGGGTAGCGATCGCCACGGTACAAGCTTTAACTAATTCCCAATTCATGAAAATTTATTACTTGTTTTCTTCGAGTGCCAGTTTCCAAGTTATTTTCACCTTCAGCGATGCTTGTCCAGTGGATTCGACTACATAGACTGAGCCTTTGGCGGTAAAATTCACACCAAACTCAACTTCTCCGGTTACAGGTTGTGATTCTTGCTGCAAGGTACGAAACGCCTTGGTAATTGGGCGACACCCGCGAACAATCAATTCCTTAACTGCATCGAAGTTAGCCTCTACTTTTTCTATGGGTAACTCACCAATGGGCGCTACACGTCCGACTGATGCATCTGGTAACTCAACTGCTACCAAAATCGTGCCGCCATCCTCTGTATTCAGTTCTAGAAGTTTACGAGCCATAATTCAATTACCTTGTAGCTATCTGTTAAAAAGATAAGTAAAGTAGTTTTGAAAATACATTTACAGCAGAATTCAAAATTCAAAATTCAGAATTCACTAGTAAAACAGGCTTTATAACTGGGTAACAGACTTAGCTTCTGTACCTCACCTGACTTGAAATCTGCTGTATATAAATTTGTTAAGAAATTTCTTTTTTGGAGAGAATTTACATAAAAGTACTATCTAAAAAACTATACCAAATAAACCAGTTTCCCAAAAAATTTCCTTTTATCCCGCACTTTGTATCTATATGACTTCACAATCTTCTCGCTCTGACAAAATTCTAGTTGTTGATGACTCTCCTGATAACGTGTTTTTGATCAAAACTATTTTGGAGGAAGAAGGCTACACAATTAGCACCGCAGAAAACGGGATTTCGGCCTTAGCAGAATTGAAAGCTTCGCCTTGTGATTTGGTTCTGCTGGATCTAATGATGCCAGGTATGGATGGGTACGAAGTCACTAAGCACATTCGTGGAGAGATGAAATTGCCGCAATACATCCCCATCTTGTTGATCACTGCCCACGATGCGCCCAACGTCGCCCACGGATTAGATTTGGGTGCTGATGATTTTATCCGCAAACCTGTAACAGTAGATGAATTGCTGGCACGAGTGCGATCGCTCCTACGTTTGAAGCATAGTATGGATGAACGGGATGAAATTGCCCGTCAGCGAGAAGATTTTGTCTCCCGTCTCACCCACGACTTACGGACTCCCTTGGTAGCCGCCGATCGGATGTTAATGCTATTTCAGCAAGGCGCATTGGGAACATTATCAGCGCAAATGCAGGAAGTCATCACCATCATGGCCCGTAGCAATATCAACCTGCTTTCTATGGTCAATACCTTATTGGAAGTTTATCGTTTTGAAGCAGGTCGCAAAAGTTTAGCGTTTCAACCAGTTAATCTAGCCCAATTGTTAGAAGAGGTAACTGGAGAATTATCACCCTTAGCTCAAGATAAAACACTGTCCTTAAATTTGGACATTATTGAGGAGTCAAGCACAAATACAGTGACGGGCGATCGCTTAGAATTACATCGTCTATTCACCAACCTCATAGGTAATGCAATCAAATTTACCGACTCTGGGTCTGTTACTATTCGTTTTACTTCTCAACGCCAGTTCAACAAAAGTAATCAATCTCATCTGTCTGAAAAATCCAATTCCGTTGACTACATTAGAATTGAAATAGCGGATACTGGCCCAGGTATTCCCCCTGAAGAACAAGCCACCATCTTTGAACGATTTCGCCAAGGCAGTCACAAGAGTTCTGGTAGTGGCTTAGGATTGTACCTTGCTCGTCGAATTGTCGAGGCACATCAAGGGATTATTTTGCTTAATTCTGAGTTGGGCAAAGGTAGTGTATTTATTGTGCTTCTACCTACCAGAACATGAGAAAATTAGTAATTATAAATTATGAATTGGAGAGTTTTTTATCCTGGCAATTCATAATTTATAACTTTACTATTTAAAGTAAATATTAAAATTATAAAATAAATTCCTAAAATTTGACGATAAAATATTCTCATAATAGATAGTTTTTAAGAGGAAAAAATAATGATTACCACTGAATTATCTAACATCGGCGATATTATCCACAATCAGCGAGATTTTTTTCAAACTGGCAAAACTAAAGATGTAACTTTTCGCATTGAACAACTGAAAAATCTCAAGCAAGCAATCATTGAGCATGAACAGTCAATAGTCGAGGCACTACAAGCGGATTTACATAAACCAGAAGTTGAGACTTACATTACAGAAATCAGCGTAGTTAAGGATATTGATTACGCCATCAAACATCTTCAAAACTGGACTAAGCCCAAAAAAGCAGCAGTTTCCTGGGATTTTTTTTCTTACTCAGCGAAAATTTATCCAGAACCGTTAGGGGTTGTCTTAATTATTGGGCCTTGGAACTATCCATTTCAGTTAATTATCTCACCTTTAATAGGTGCGATCGCAGCCGGTAATTGTGCAATCATCAAACCTTCAGAAATTGCTTCTCATACGTCTAATGTCATTGCTAAAATTATTGCCAAATATTTTGACCCGGCTTATATTGCAGTAGTAGAAGGAGGCGTGGAAGTAAGTCAAAAACTACTTGCAGAAAAGTTTGAGCATATCTTTTTTACTGGTGGCAGAGCCGTCGGCAAAATTATCATGACAGCAGCAGCAAAATATCTCACACCAGTGACTTTAGAATTAGGTGGCAAAAGTCCTTGTATCATAGATACTGAGATTAATCTTGAACACACTGTCAGACGAATTCTTTGGGGAAAATTTATTAATGCTGGACAAACTTGTATCGCCCCCGACTATCTTCTAGTTAATCAAAAAATCAAAAAAGATTTAATAGATGGTCTGCAAAATTCCTTAAAAGAATTTTATGGCGATAATCCTGCAAACAGTCCTGATTATGCCAGAATTATTAGTGAAAAACACTTTGATCGGTTGGTTAACTTTCTCAAAGATGGTGAAGTTATCATTGGTGGCGAAACTCAATCTTCAGAGCGTTATATCGCGCCGACAGTGATTGATAATGTCTCCCTAGAAGATTCTGTAATGCAAGAAGAAATTTTTGGGCCAATTTTACCGATTATTGAATATACTGACATTGCAGAAGCGATCGCCTTGATTAACTCTAGACCTAAACCATTGGCGTTATACTTATTTTCGCAAAACAAAAACCTGCAAAAGCGAGTTTTGCAGGAAACTTCCTCTG
Organism: Nostoc sp. NMS4; assembly: GCF_017115095.1. GTDB lineage: Bacteria > Cyanobacteriota > Cyanobacteriia > Cyanobacteriales > Nostocaceae > Nostoc. The sequence goes on from NZ_JABXKI010000217.1 coordinate 3,565, forward strand.
GTGGAGTTTGTATTAATGACACAGTGATGCAGGTTGGGGTCTCGTCTTTACCATTTGGGGGAGTGGGAGATAGCGGTATGGGCAACTATCACGGCAAAGCTAGTTTTGACACCTTTTCTCATTACAAAAGTGTATTGCAAAACTCTTTCTGGCTAGATTTAAAATGGCGATACGCTCCATATCAGGGAAAATTGCCGCTAATCAAGAAACTTCTGGGTTAAAGTCATATTATTTTCTCGCAGGGCAAATCTCAATACTGTTTGGTTAAGGCAAGAGACGCGATTTATCGCGTCTTTGTGATGATTTATCGCATCTTAACCGAAACATATTGGGGCAAATCTAGCTCACCAGAAAATAGAATTACATGACTACAAGCATTAGTTTGAAGATTAGTTTTGACCAGAAAAACTATCTATATTTAGTGCTTGAGCAAATTCCTTGTGGAGCAAAAACAAGCGTGCCATTTGATTATCGCAATATGAGTTAACTCAAACTTCAAATGGCAATAAAAGCCTACTGCTCTATTTTATCGGTAGGCTTTTATGATTGGGTTTGGCTTCTGAGGAAAAGATTTTCTGCACTTGGCAAAATAATCATTAGCCCCAAAGCGGCTTGTCCGATTGCTTCAGTCGTCCAGTAATGATTGACAACTAGATTGAAGAGGGACGAAAAAATTGTTAATCCAATCCCTAGCCAAAGTGCGATGGGAAGGAATTTTTTCTTCCATGTTGCTTGCTGGCGAAGTTTATTTTGGCTTTGTAGTAAGGTTTGTCGCCAAAACGGGGAGGTACTGAATATAGAGAAAGTGTATAGCATTCCTGCCTCTATTAGCAGGATGGTTTTAAGGTTTGGAGTAATGTTAGGGTACTTAAGTGCGATCGCAGTTAAGCAGACTCCGGCAGCTAGATACGCTAGCGTAAAGAAGGTAAAACGTCTCATGGTTTTTTCCTTAATTTTGAGTACTATCAGCTTTGTTCTGCTATTCTAAGACTATTTACCTGCTATCAACATCACCTTGAAGATTGTTTATCTCTAACTAAATTGAATAACTCCTAACTTTTATAACCCAAAAGCGTTGCTGTAACGCTCCTCTGTCCAGGGTTCACCACGGCGATGGTAGCCATTACGCTCCCAAAAACCAAGTTCTTCAGCAGCTAAAAATTCCAACCCATTAATCCACTTAGCACTTTTCCAAGCGTAGAGGTGAGGCACAACTAGCCGCATCGGCCCACCGTGTTCGGCTGGAAGATTTTCACCAAAGACTTTAAAAGCAAAGAAGTTTTCTTCGCGCAGAAAATCTTCTAGAGAAATATTGGTAGTGTAGCTGCCATAGCAGTGTTCCATAATGTGGGCTACTTTCGGGTCTAATTCAATCAGACACATGAAATCTGTCACTTTTATGCCAGTCCATTTGACATCGAGTTTAGACCAGCGCGTTACACAGTGGAAGTCTGCTGTGAATTCATGTTGAGGTAGCGCCATAAAATCTGACCAACTAAAGGTGGCAGATTTTGCTAAACCCCAAACTTTAAACTCCCATTCCTCAGTGCTGACTTGAGGAGTTTCACCGTAAGTTAATACGGGGAAACCTTTAGCTAAGTGTTGACCAGGAGGAACACGTTCGCCCTCTTCTTTGCCTGGTTTTTGAAAAAATTTTCCTAGCATAGTTAGAGAAAAATCATTTTTCTCAAGATGTTTACAAGCTTTTTTGCTGAGTTGCCAACAGCACCAAATGTTTTACTCTTTATATAAACTCTTGAATGATAGGTAATGGGTAATGGATATTTCCAATTACTCACTACCAATTTTTTTCGATCTAATGAGCTTATGTAGAGTGTCTATGATTCATAATGCAATCAGGAAAGCTAAGAAAAAGCATTTATCTAGCGATCGGAACTTTGATTGTTGAGCTTGGCAATCAAATCTATCGGTGCTGTTCGTGCTTTTCCTGACTGAGAAATTATGATTCTTCTTCCTCTTCTTCAGCAGCTGGATAAACAAATGTAGAACGTCCAGTCAAAATTGACTTACCCAGAGATAGGGCTTTCTGAGCTTCAACGACGGCTTTATGCCTCCAGGTAGCTCGACGTTTATCTCGTTTTGATTTGGAAGTTTTCTTCTTAGGAACAGCCATGTCAGCAGATATTGCGATTCTTGACAACCTTCTTATTCTAGGCCATCCACTGCCGCCAAGGACAATAGTTGAGTCAGGAATAAGTAAGTTGGGTTAAGACTGACGTAAGGACGCGGGAACAAAAAGAATGACTTTCTTTCTGTTCCCGCAAGATTCCGAGCCAAGAAAGCTTTGGTTCGGACTTCTAGCTCAACTCGTCATTTTGGCGTTGACACAGCGCTAGCGGCTGGAACTGGATTAGAGTTATTTTCAAAGAAAAGTAAAGAACGCGCAGTTTTGAAGTAAGTAGCCCAATTTTGAGCATCAGGACGCGATCGCCATTGAGGACGACTGACATCTAATGTCAGGACTGGTGCGATCGCTCCATAATTTTGTACGGACACAATGATGGAAACATCTGTCACCAAGATATCTTGGTCGAAGCTCCTTTGAGCAGCTGCCCTAGCGACCGCTTCCGCCCTCCTGAGAACGGTTTCATAGTTTTCTTCTGGTAAGCGGTCAATAGCTAGATCGACTCTAGCGGTGTAAGCTCGCACAACCTGGGGTGCGATCGCTTCCATCAAAAACCACGCAGGAACAGTAGATATGAGCAAAACTACTAAAGGAATTATCCGGATTCTTCTGGCAATTTGGCTAATAACTGAAAAGGGAGCGAGCGATGATGGTAGGTGAGCAGAAATTTTGCTCATGACCTTCTATCTCCTTAGTAATGATCTGTTATTGAAATTAGGTAAAGGTATTTTCCGGCTAATTAACGTAATAAAAATTACATTCTAACTTAGGATTCAATCAGAATCACTTAGATTATAAGACATAGGTTAGCTTTGTTTTTTTGGCAAAGCCAACCGCAATTTTAAGACCAGCAAACAACAATAACTGACAAAGAGCGGGATGGCAAATTACTGGGCGATCGCGATTGGTATCAATCAATATCAGTTATTTCAACCTTTAAGTTGTGCCCAAGCAGATGCTGAGGCACTAGAAGATTTTTTGGTGACAGAGGCAGGTTTTCTCCCCAAGCACTGTCTAGTGATGACAGATACTTCGCCGCCGATTGGGGATAGATCGACTTACCCGACGAAGGAAAATATTTTGCTGCTGCTTGAAGATTTGGCAGCAACAAATTGGCAACCGGAAGACTATCTGTGGTTATTCTTTAGCGGTTATGGAGTCAATTACCAGGGCAAGGATTACTTAATGCCAGCAGAAGGCAACCCGGAACTCGTGCCAGAGACTGGCATAGAATTGCGATCGCTAATGCAAAGTCTACAACTTGCTGAACTGAATGTATTGCTACTACTCGATATCAACCGCGCTTTTGGCACTCAAGCGGATGCTCCCGTTGGTGAAGAAACAATAGAATTAGCCCAAGAACTACAACTGGCGACAATTCTTTCTTGCCAACCAGAGCAATTTTCCCATGAGAGTAGCGAACTAGGTCACGGATTCTTTACAGCAGCTTTATTAGAAGCTTTACGTTCTGGCAATGGCAGCAACTTGGCAGATTTAGAAAGCTACCTAAGCCTAATCGTGCCAAAATTATGTCACCACCACTGGCGGCCTATCCAAAACCCTGCCACTATTATCCCATCAAGGCAGCAAGTAATCTTGCCAAAATTGGCAGTGGAAGGCGATTTTCAGCCAGAACCGATGATTTATCCCGAAGAATCTTTTGCTGTTGCCCTTGCAGCTCCTCCCCTCGACAATTTCTCTAAAATTTCAGCAGAACGGGGCAAACGGGGAGAAATTAGTGTGAACTCCTCCCAACAGGTGAAGAGTAAAAAAGTCCAGCAGTCAGGTAGCAGGTTAGTTTCCCAGCCAATGGCGGAAACTTCCTTGGGAGTGAATACCAGAGGCAGATTTATCCCCAATTCCTCAAAAGGTTACGTCTCGCGTTTGCCAGCGAATCAGCCAAGTATCCCGTTTTGGAAACAGTTTATCTTGTGGGGCGGAGGCAGCTTGCTGGTAGCAGGTTTAATCGCTGTAGTTTTTCTCCGCAATCAAGAAACTTTTAGAATTAAGCAAATATCAAGTACATCACCCAATGCTAATGTTAGCGATCGCCAGGTTGTCGAGAATTTACCAAGCGATAGCACTCCACCGGTTAGACTCAAAAACCAATCTAGCGCCGAAATAGTCTCTAGTTCCCAGTCCAAAAAGCGGAATCAAGCAGTATTAGACCTGGCGAAAATGTCCCTCAGACAAACTCAGGCTAGCGATTTGAGCATGGCGATCGCTACAGCCAGAAAAATTCAACCCGGTGAACCACTGTACGAACAAGCTCAGGAAAATATTAAGATTTGGAGTCAAATGATTTTAGATTTAGCAGAAGGTCGTGCTAAACAAAGACAGTATGCCAGCGCTATAGCTGCTGCTCGATTAATCACCAAAGATGAAGCCCCCTACGCGAAAGCACAAGCAGCAATTAACCTGTGGCGGTTAGAGGGTAAGCAGTATGTGAGTAACAAAACTCTTTTAGATGCAGCTAATGCCTTAATTAAGTCTGAACAGGCATCTACCTATAATCGGGCGATCGAAGTTGCCAAGAAAGTACCAGCCGGTCAACCAGGCTTCGATGCTGCCCAAAAATCGATCAATAATTGGAGTGAGAAAATTTTAGATATGGCAAAGCGTCGCGCCGCCGAAGGGGAACGTAATGCCGCAATAGCTACCGCAGCTTTAGTACCAGAGGAGACAGGCGCTTACGAAGATGCTCAGGATGCCATCCAAAAATGGCAAAAGAAATAGTAAAAAAATAATAAACAAATGGTTAGGAGTTAGGAATTAGGAGTTATATTATTGATCCCCGACCTTTTACTCCTAACTCATAACTTTTTCCTCAGACCTCATATCTCAGTATTAGCAGTACTGCGATACATCTTCGCCACACTCGTCGGCTAGATAGCACAACGCTCGGAAACGTAAACCAACAACTTCTTCATATAAGGGGTTGAGCTTGCACATGGGTGGGATGTGAAACAAGGTTTTCCCAAATAATTTGACATCGCGCTCAAAGGGGCATTGAGATGGAATCACTTTGCACAAGCGGTGAGCTAGTTGGCGATCGCTAACTTGAATGTTTTCTACTCGCTGCCGTAAGGGTTGGAGAATATCCCAGTAGGGCTTGGAAGGAGAATGGTTAAGCTGGGTTACTTTATGGTCAGTAGTCTCGGCTTGATTGATTGATACCCAGCTTGCCAGAAAAATCTTTTTGGTGGTATTGTCGAATACCTTCATGGTTAACCCTCTGTATTATTGAGGCTATTCACCTTTTTGATGAATATATACAACGTGGCAACGAACTTTCCCGGAAAAATCGCGTTCTGACTGCGATATAATGTGATACCTGATTAGCCACTTAAGTCAGAACCTAATTTATTACTACGTCAAGTTAATCGCATATTTCTGGGGATCGGTAGTGTAATATTACGATCTTGTTCATAACTTGACACAGTTTAAATTTTAGTAAAGACATCCGCCGTTGGATAGGTTTTAGTGTAACATTTACACAACTTAATATAAGGTCTTTCAGAAAGAATTTTTGCTAAGTATAAACATCAGCAATATCCTAGAACCCATTTTTCCTTTCCGTGTTCCCACTTTCTCACGTAAGTGTGTTTTGTTCATAGCTGGCTGAATGCCGTAGAAGCACTGATTAGCGATAGAAAAGTATTGGGCGATTGGAAATCGCGGCTACACAAAACTTAGTCCACGGAAGTGGACGGGAGCATCCCAATTTTGCTTAAATCTTTTCCCTCACCCCCAGCCCCTCTCCCATCTCTGGGCTACGGTTGTACACACAAGTCGAATTACCCCCCTTAATCCCCCCTTATAAAGGGGGGAAATAAGAAATCTAGTTCCCTCCCCTTTGCAAGGGGAGGGTTAGGGTGGGGTAAAACCTTGGTTAATCAGCTATTTCAGACTTGT
>NZ_JABXKI010000143.1 GCF_017115095.1 Nostoc sp. NMS4
ATTGCGAAATCTGCGTACTGAATCGGCAGTGGCGCTAAGGGTGTACCCCTTTCGGAAATCTTGCTACGCCTAGCGGACGCACCAGAGGGCTGATCTTGAGAGTAAGCATTGTACAGCGCTGCTAGTTCCTGAATAAACACACCCATTGACCAGGCATCAGAGACAACATGGTGCATACATACACTCAAGACGTGTTCTGTCTCAGACAGCACAATTAATGTTGCCCTTACTAATGCTTCACTTGCCAGGTTAAAAGGTTGAATAGCTTGGGTGATTGCTAATTGCTGACTAGCAATTTCTTGCTCAGTTGTCGATAACTCTTCACAGTCAATTACTGACATCCTCCAAGCAGTTTCTGTGTGAATAATTTGAGTTGGTTGTCCATCAACTATGACGAAGTTAGTGTGTAAAGCTTCGTGGCGAGCAATGATTTCATGCAAGCTTTGTTCTAAGACTGTTTGATTGAGAATTCCGACTAGACGCAAAGCTAAAGATATGTTGTATATGGCACTGTTTGGCTCTAACTGGTCTAAAAACCACAGACGCTGTTGAGCAAATGATAGTGGTAGCTCTGCATTCTTTGCTCTTGGTAAAATGGGCGTGGAAGTTAGTTCAAAGTTTTGTTGTTGCAACTGCCCAATAAGATGCGCCAATTCAGCTACTGTCGCAGCGACAAACAACTCACGCAATGGTAGTTCCACTTTGAAAATGTTGCGGATGCGTGAAACCAGTTGTGTTGCTAGCAGCGAGTGTCCTCCAATTTCAAAGAAGTTATCGTAAATGCCTACAAGCTCTACTTTCAGCACTTGCGCCCAAATTTGTGCCAGCATTTCTTCAATTGGGGTGCGCGGGGCTATATATTTGTCTGTGATTTTGCTGTGTAAATCTGGTGCGGGTAGAACGCGGCGGTCTACCTTACCGCTAGGAGTTAGTGGCAATAACTCCAACATCACAAAAGCGTTGGGTATCATGTACTCTGGCAGCTTTGCTTTGAGGAATTGCCGCAGTTCACTGATTGTGGGTGTAGACTGCTGATGTGCTACTACGTAGGCGACTAAGCGCTTATCACCAGGGGTATCTTCGCGGGGAATGACACAAGCTGCTTGTACATCACTATATTGGCCTAATGCTGCTTCAATTTCGCCTAACTCGATGCGAAAACCACGTATTTTTACTTGGTTATCGATACGACTCAAGTATTCAATATTGCCATCTGTTAAATAGCGTACTAAATCCCCAGTTTTATATAATCTACTCTCTCCCGTTTCATCAAACGGGTTTAAGATGAATTTCTCTTGTGTCAACTCTGGACGATTGAGGTAGCCCCTAGCTAGGGAGACACCACCGATGTACAACTCTCCTGGGACACCAATAGGTACAGGCTGTAAATATTTATCTAAAATATAAATTTGTGTATTTGCAATTGGCTTTCCAATGGGAGGAAGTAACGGCCAATTTTCCACTGGATCAGTCAGTCTAAAAGTAGTAACCACATGACTTTCCGATGGACCATAATGATTGTGCAATGTACAATCACTAAGTTTGCCCAACCATTGAGAAATCGCCGGAGTAATCTGCAACTGTTCCCCAGCAGTAATAATTTCCCTCGGATGACTATTAACTAACTCACTATCAATAGCGACTTCAGCTAGTTGCTGTAAAACAACAAAGGGAACAAACAGTCTCTCAACAGCTTTTTCTTTGAGGAAACCTAACAAAGCTACTGGATCTCGGCGTAGTTCCTCCCCAATTAAGAACAATGTGCCTCCCGATAACCAGGTAGTGAATATTTCTTGGAAGGAGACATCAAAGCTAATAGGGGCAAATTGCAGGGTTTTTGCTCCAGTAGAAATTGTATTATTTTGAAGTTGCCACAGAATCAGATTGCAAAGAGCAAGCTGATTAAGGGCTACACCTTTAGGTTTACCTGTAGAACCAGAGGTATAAATTATATAAGCTAAATTATTCGTTTGTACACTAGTAATGGTATTGTGCTGACTTGAAAGAGAAATTGCTTGCCAGTCAGTATCTAAGCAAACAAGATGTGCTTGATGCTCAGGCAGTCTCTCAAGGAGTCGCTGCTGGGTTAGTAGCACTGAAACTTGAGCATCTTCAAGCATGAAACTCAGGCGCTCAGTTGGATACTCTGGGTCAAGTGGCAGGTATGCCCCGCCCGCCTTAAGAATACCTAGTAGTGCCACGACCATTTCTAAAGAACGCTCCACATATAAACCGACCAGCACATCGGCTTTTACACCCAAAGACTGCAAGTAATGTGCCAACTGGTTAGCACGACAGTTCAATTGCTGGTAAGTCAGTTGTTGATTTTCAAACACCGCTGCTACAGCATTGGGGGTACGCTCCACCTGCTCCTCAAACAACTGATGGATACACTTATCAAGGGGATACTCAGCTTGAGTATCGTTCCATTCGACAAGTAACTCTCGTTGTTCCAGTTTTGTCAGCAGGGGCAATTGCGAAATTTGCTCTTTAGGATTAGCAACAATGCCTGACAGCAAAGTTACAAAATGACCCGCCATCCGCTCGATAGTACTTGCATCAAACAAGTCGGTGTTGTACTCCCACGTACTCACTAGTCCAGTGGTAGTGTTTTCCATGAATAAAGTCAAATCAAACTTGGCAGTTGTCCTTTCTGTCACTAATGGACTGACAGTTAACCCAGTCAGATCCACTTGAGATATGGAAGCATTCTGGAGGAGAAACATCACCTGAAACAACGGTGTATGGCTGAGATCCCGTTCTGGCTGCAATGCTTTTACCAACTCCTCAAAGGGCAGGTCTGAATGAGCGTAAGCTTGCGACATCAGTTGATGCACTCGACTTAGCAACTGCTTAAAACTGGGATTACCTGACAAATCGGTACGTAGCACTAAGGTATTGACAAAAAAGCCAATCAAGTCTTCAGTTTCAAAGCGATCGCGGTTAGCAATGGGCGTACCCACTAAAATGTCATCAGAGCCTGTATAGCGATAAAGTAAGGTAACAAATGCTGTGAATAGCGTCGTGAACAGGGTGGCTTTCTCTTGCTTACTAAAATTGGCAAGTGCTTCACTCAGTTCAATTGAAAGTTTTATATGTTGACGCGCTCCTCGGAAAGTTTGAATCGCTGGTCTAGGTCGGTCTGTGGGTAATTCTAGTAAGCTAGGAGCGTTTTTGAGTAGTTGCTGCCAGTAGTTAAGCTGCCTTTGGAGTACTTCTGTTTGCAACCACTGCCGTTGCCAAATAGCAAAGTCGCCATACTGAATTTGTAGCTCAGGTAGCTCTGGGGACAAGTTATTGCACAGAGATGAGTAAATGGTTGCTAACTCCCGCATCAATACACCCACTGACCAAGCATCGAAGACAATGTGGTGTAATGTTAGTAACAAGACGTGTTCTACCTCTGTGAGTTTAAGCACAGAAGCTCGGATTAAACCAGAGTTAGCGAGGTCAAAGGGTCGAATAGCTTCTGCCGTAGCTAATTGCTGGCAAGCGATTTCTCTTTCACTTTCAGGTAGCTCTGTTAGGTCTACTACTGACAAATTTAAAGTTAAGCTTTCAGCAATTACCTGAACTGGCTGCTCGTTAAAGGTTCGGAAGTTGGTACGTAAGGCTTCGTGGCGAGCAACAATTTTGTTGAGGCTTTGCTCTAGTGCCACGACGTTTAGATTACCACGAAGTCGTAGAGCTGCTTGTTCGTTGTAGAAGGGGTTATTTGGTTCCAACTGGTTTAATAACCAGATTTGTGCTTGGCCAAAAGACAGAGGTAAGTTCTGAGTGCGATCGCCTTTGATCAGGGGTAAATCAGTATCAGTGGCGATACCTCCGGTGAGCTTTGCTAACTCATTTTTCTGGTGCAGCCACAAAATAAGTTCTGCTTTATTCTTAACTAATAACTCACGAGTTTCTGTTGTCAATACTCCCTTTGGAGCATTAGCACGTAACTGTTCACCTTCAACCCACAATTTCACACCTTGCTGGGAAAGTTCAGCTATAAATTGCTTGATATTCATATAATTATTACCTTCAACTAATTCGTAATTCGTAATTCGTAATTCGTAATTAATGCTATTTGATGTTGATCATATTGCTATTTCTTCTCTATCAATTGCACCTAAGTTAATATCTGGTTCTGGATGTTGTTTCTCTAGCTTTAGTGCTATTTCAGCTATTGTGGGAGACTCAAACAAACTTGCTAGAGATAATTTGATATAAAAAATATTTCGTAATCGGGACAAAACCTGAACAGCTATTAGGGAATCTCCTCCCAATTCAAAAAAGTTGTCATTGATTCCCACTTTCTTGATTCCCAAAAATTCTTGCCAGATATCGGCAATTTTTTGCTCAAGTTCATCGCGGGGAGCTATATATGAATTTGGCAAATCGGGTCTTGAGTGGAGTGCAGATAAGTTTTCTGGCTGAAAATTATCCGACTTTTTTTGTAATGAAAGCTGTGATTTTTGGCCAGTCTCTTTTTGTCCAAACTTTGTGCTAAACGCGACTGGTACAGAAGCTTGAGCCATAATAATCTTATGCTCAAACGCTTCAGTTTCTGGAAAAGCAGCAACTTGGACAAAATCTTGAGCGCGTAATGCTTCAAACCACTCATTTTTGATAATAAAAGGCTGACCTGGGCTGCGTCTATTATCATCTAAAAGTTTCAACAGCAGACCCCAAGTCATATCAAAGTCTATTTTCGGCTGAGTAATTTCCCACACTAATAGGAAACCGCCAGGAGCTAATAAAGAGCGTACATGGTGGAGTGTTTGATCTATGTTCCGAGTTGCGTGCAACACATTAGAGGCGATGATGATATCAAAGCTACACTTTTCAAATCCTTGCTCAGTTGGAGACTTGTCTATATCTAGTAATCGATATTCAACAAATGGATAGTCCTTAAATTTCTGTTGGGCTTTAGTCAGGAAGCCGCTACCAATATCAGTAAAAGTATAGTTGGTTTGTTTTGAAGGCAACACAGGTAGTAATGCTTGCGTAGACATACCAGTACCCGCGCCGATTTCCAGGACTCTCAGGTGAACCGATGATGGCAATGACTTAACCACTTGTTCCAGGCTTGAGCGCAAGATAGAGTTGTAGTAATTTAGTAATGCCAATTCTGAATTTGAACCGTTGTTTTCTTCTTGATAAATCAGTTCATTGAAAAACTCTAAGGGTTCTTGTTCACCAACAACAACGGCAGCTAAATTTTCACCACAACGCTGCACTAAATCTACTGTTAGAGATTTAGCAGCCATTCTCACTCTGACTTCTTCTAAAAGTTCATGAATCAAATCTTGCGAACATGGCACTAGTCCAGTAAATAACCCCTCCTGTTGCTGTAGTTGTCCTTGCTCCACTAATATTTGCAACCATCTACACACCAATTGTTGATAACGGGGAGTTATATGGCATTGCGCCAACAAATTCTCTAAAGAATACTTTTCTTCAGCATTCTTAAAAGCCCCTAATTGCTTGAATGCAGAGTTGATGTAGGCTGTACATAAACGATCCAACCACTGTCTGTTTTCTTGATATGTTAACTCGTTGAGTTCTGCATCTCCAACACTTGCTTGATTCTGACCTGCTTCTATGAGCGATGTCCACAATTGTGATGTTGTGGGTAAGCTTTGCAACTGCCCCCCATCTGTTTTTTGTGGGGGGTCAATCCAATAACGTTGGCGCTCAAAGGGATAAGTTGGTAAGGGAAGACGATAATATTCCTCCTGACTATAGAATCCAAACCAATCTATATTGACTCCAGCCAGCCAGAGTTGACCTAATGTATTGAATAAAACACGAGTATCGGATTGCTTTTCTTGAGGATGACGTACTGAAGTCAACACTGTTTGTGCAGATGCTTTGTCTGGATGCCTTTTAGCTAATGTAGTCAGTGTGTGTCCTGGCCCTACCTCTAGTAAAATTTGCTCAGGTGTTGCCAATAATTTCTCTACACCTTGGGCAAACAGCACTGTGGAACGCAGATGTTGAGCGTAATAGTCAGGATTTGTGGCTTGTGTGACTGTAATCCATGTACCAGTCAGGTTGGAGATATAAGGAAGTTTAGGGGGATTTAAGGTAACTTGTTTTACTCGTTCTGCAAATGCGTTTAAGATTGGTTCCATCATTTGCGAATGGAAAGCATGAGAAGTATGCAGAGGTTGACATTCAATCCCTTGAGTAGCTAGCTGATTTTGTAGCGCCTCTATTGCTGCTATAGAACCGGAAACCACGCACTGCAAGGGTTGATTAATCGCTGCAACAGAAAGTTCCGATCCTAATAGGGATTTTATCTTGTCTATGGGGAGGGGAACAGAAAGCATTGCCCCACTAGGAAGTTGCTGCATCATCTGTCCGCGTGCTGCTACCAGAGATAAAGCATCTTCTAGGGAAAAAACACCTGCTAGAGTTGCTGCTACATACTCGCCAATACTATGACCGATCGCAGCTTGTGGCTCCACTCCCCATGACTGCCATAATTTAGCTAGGGCGTATTCAATTACAAAAATAGCAGGTTGAGCAACGGCTGTTTGTTGAAGTTGCCGCGATGCCTCATCAATCTTTTCCTCACTAGGGTAAAGAATATGACGTAAATCTTGCCCTAGTAAGGGTTTAAGAACTTCTGAGCAATAATCAACTTGTTCTTTAAATACTGTCTCAGTTTCGTAAATTTCCCGCGCCATATTGACATACTGAGAACCTTGGCCAGGAAACATAAAGACAACAGACCGTTCTGTAATCTCTGTATAGTTGGTAAATACTTGTTTTGACTCTAAACCTGTAACAGCATCTTCTAAGTCTTGACAAATTAACATCCGTCGGTGATTAAAACCCCGGCGACCACTATTGAGCGTATAAGCTACATCGCCTAAGTTGAGTTCTGGATGCTCTTTTAAATGCGTGATTAAATTAGCTGTTGCCTTCTCAAGCGCACTCGCAGTCTTAGCCGATAAACACAACAATAAATATTTATTTTTGAATTTTGAATTTTGAATTTTGAATTGATTTGGTGCTTCCTCTAAAATTACATGAGCATTAGTACCCCCGATACCAAAAGAACTAACTCCAGCACGGCGAGGGTTGTCATTTGTTTTCCATTCAGTCAAGGTTGTATTGACATAAAAAGGACTGTTAGCAAAATCAATTTTGGGATTAGGTGTCTCGAAGTGCAAACTAGGAGGCAGCATTTGATGTTCCAGTGCTAATGCAGTCTTAATCAAACCTGTGACACCTGCTGCTGTATCCAAATGTCCCAAGTTGGTTTTTACCGAACCAACAGCGCAGAAGCCTTTTTTATCAGTACTTTGAGTAAAAGCTTGAGTTAACGCTGCGATTTCAATCGGATCTCCTAAAGGTGTAGCGGTGCCATGAGCTTCAATATAGGAAATTGTTTCGGCATCTACACCAGCTATAGCTTGAGCCTCGCTAATGACTGCTGCTTGACCACTGACACTGGGAGCAGTGTAGCCGACTTTCATTGCACCATCATTATTGATCGCCGAGCCTTTAATAATTGCATGGATGTGGTCGCGATCGCTTATTGCATCCCTTAATCTTTTCAATACCACAATACCAGCACCGCTACCGGCAACAGTTCCTTGTGCTTTAGCATCAAAAGCACGGCAGTGTCCATCAGGAGAAAGAATCATTTCCTCTTGATACAAATAACCTCTTTTTTGGGGAATGCTGATAGAAACTCCACCAGCTAAAGCCATATCACATTCACCATTTAATAGACTTTGACAAGCTAAATGAACAGCAACTAAAGAAGTAGAACAGGCAGTTTGGACATTCACAGCTGGCCCTGTCAAGTTGAGTTTATAAGCAACTCGTGACGGCAAAAAATCTTTATCGTTGGAAGTTCCCAATTGGAGAAGGCTAAATGTCTCTAATAATTGATGATGAGGATAAAGATTATTGAGCAAATAACTATTTATCCCCACACCACCATAAACCCCGATTAAACCGTTGTAAGTTTGTGGGTCATAACCAGCTTTTTCTACTGCTTCCCAAGCTAATTCTAAAAATAGGCGTTGTTGTGGATCTATTAACTCAGCTTCTTTTGCACTATAAGTAAAGAAATTTGCATCAAACAATTCAATCTCTGGTAAAGCAGCACTAGCTTTCACATAATTAGAATTACTCAGGAAATCTGGAGAAACACCAGAATTTATCAATTCTTCATCTGTTAGCCAGGAGATAGATTCTACACCATCACGTAGATTCTGCCAAAAAGATTCAATATCTTTTGCTCCTGGAAACCGCCCAGCAGTAGCAATTATTGCTATCTCAGAATTGTTTAAATCATTATTATTAACTGAATCTACTTTCATTTTTTACCTTCTTTTCTGAGAACGATGCTGTTGTCTAAGTTGTAATTGTTGGTTTTTTAAAAATTTGCTATCACTATGAGTTTGAATACGAGAACTTTTTTCTGTAAACGTATCTTCTTGATTGAATTTAGTCTTTAAGTATTGGCTTAAAGTATGTATATTTGGGTAATTAAACATATCAACTATTGACAGTTCTAAACCAAATTTTTCTTGCAATTGCTGATTAATTCGTACCAGTAGTAACGAATGACCTCCTAGTTCAAAGAAATTGTTGTAAATTCCTACCTTTTCTACTTCCAATGCTTTTTGCCAAATGTCAGCAATGATTCTTTCTACCTCTGTATTTGGCATTACATAATCTGATAATTCCTGATGTAAATTTGGGTCAGGTAGAGCGCGACGGTCTACTTTACCGTTAGGTGTCAGGGGTAAGGACTCCAATATCACGAATGCTGTTGGCACCATATACCCAGGCAGTTTATCGGCAAGAAACTGACGCAGTTCGCCCGTTGTGAGTGTTACCTCTTTTTGCGGCACTACGTAAGCGACTAAACGCTTATTACCTGGAGTTTCTTCTCGGATAATCACACAAGATGCTTGGACATCAACGTTTTGGCTCAGTAGTGCTTCAATTTCTCCCAACTCGATGCGGAAGCCACGTATTTTTACTTGATGATCAATGCGTCCTAAGTATTCGATATTACCATTCGGCAAATAACGCGCCAAATCTCCGGTTTTATATAATTTTGAATTTTGTACGCCTTTGGCGTTCCCGTAGGGTATTTTGAATTTTGAATTATTAAAGGGGTTGGTAATGAATTTTTCCTGAGTTAGTTCGGGGCGGTTGAGATAGCCTCGCGCTAGTCCCACACCACCGATGTGTAACTCTCCCGCTACACCAATCGGTACTGGTTGCAAGTTTCCGTCTAAGATGTAGACTTGTGTATTGGCGATCGCTCTACCAATAGAGATTTTCTCATCATTGTCAGTGCATTTTGCAATCGTGGCACAGACAGTAGCTTCTGTTGGTCCGTAGGCGTTGAAGAAGTTTCTGCCAGCAGACCATTGCCTAATTAATTCAACAGAACAAGCTTCTCCAGCTACAATAATTGTTTGCAGTGCCGGAAGTTCCTCAATCGGCATAACTGCTAACGCCGATGGTGGTAGCGTGACATGGGTAATAGAATAATCAC
>NZ_JABXKI010000136.1 GCF_017115095.1 Nostoc sp. NMS4
GGACTATTCACCATGCAAGGATGGAAATCTATGGCGTAGTGACCAATACCCACAGCATCGGGAAAGATGGTAGAACGAGTCCGTCGCATTGCTTTGTCTGGTGGAACTTTACCGTCAATTACTGATATTGCTTCTAAACCCGCAACAGCTGCTCGTAGCCGACGATACATATCTGCTGGCAGAGTCTTTGAGTAATACTCATCATTATAATCTCGGCGGGAAATATCAATTTCCCCAATATTAAAACCTCCGGCTTGTCCCCAACTGGGGCGGCCAATGATCCGCCGTCCTTCTCGCATATAGGGATATTTTGATAAACCATGCACTGTCCCCATTGGCGAATTTAAACCAGTAACAAAGCGGTTATTAGTTTGCTGCTGCTTGACACCATCCCCTAGTTGAGAATCTGTAGTCCCTGCTACCAACCAGTAATAGAAAGATAGGGCGTTTTCCTCAGCCTTGCGGAGGGTTTCTGTCCGCAGTCCTCCCATCCAACCCCCAGGCTCTAACTGTCCAGTACTTTGTAACTGTTGGCGAGTATAAATTAAATTATCTTGGGCTGTTCCGGGGCGGTAGTCGTTGCCCCAAGTCCAGTTTTGCATAGAGATATCCCCTGGTGTCGCCGCATTAAAACTTACACCGCCAAATTTTGCTGGTTTCCCTTTCTTGGGACTCCAAATGCGACGATAGGTAAAAACTAAATCAAAGTTAGCCAGTCGCTTCAATTCATAACTGAAATATGGCGCATATTCTGGATAAAATGCTGGCATTGTCTGCGGTTGCGGTTCCTTGGTGGCCTCCATTGCAAAGGTGTAGGTAAAGCCTTGAGGACAATAAGGGTCGTTGTTGGTGCTAGAAGCAGAAGGTTCTAGGTAAGAACGGGCATCAATACCTAATCGGTAAGGAACATCAGCAAGGGCAATAATTTCACCGGTTTCGCTAGCGTCTACGACATACCATTTAGGAGCATCCTCTTTTGCTGCTTTGGGGATGAAACGGAGAATCGTTTTAGTAAACCGAGATGAGTTTTCGTAGCTATAAGCATCTTCAATACTTTGAGATAAAGTAAAAGTATTGAGAGGTGGTGCGCCTTTTGGTGGTTGATGTTGAATTGCGATCGCACTATTAATTATTTTGCCATCAGCAGCGATTTCCAAATCCTTAATTACTGTATTCGGAAACCATTGCAACTTCCCTTTCCCCTGCTTTTCGGCATCTTTAAGCATCTGGGTTAAAATAGTGTGAGCATCGCGGGGAAGAAAACACGATTCACTTACCCAGCAGTCACCTGGGTTAAGCTTACCGTATTTCCGCCCAATGCGTTTTCGCAATTCCAGATAGCCGCGAGAATAGAATTTGAGAGTTCGTTGAGTTGGGCGTTCATCTAACGCAGATGTCCCTTGAGCAGAAATTTGTCCTCCCAGCCAGTCTGTAATTTCTGTGAGACAAACTGTTCGCCCTGCTAGCAATCCCTCGTAAGCTGTGGCGACACCAGAAAGTCCACCACCTACAACTAAAATTTCGCAATTTACACTTTTGTCTGGGGTTCTTGGTGGCGCAGCGTTCGTCGAAGACGTTGGCGCAGCCATCGCCTCATCAAATATAACTACGCTAGAGATTAAATTGAGACAGATCAGCGATGTTAAGCTAAAAGCTACTTTGTGTCTATGATTCATAGTAAAAAAAAACACTCCAAATCCTGTGTCACCTTGTAGACGTTAGCATTTAGGAAATGTCTAACTCAAGCAATTTCTCTAGAGCAACAGATACCCAATGCTAAGTTTTTGTTAAAAACTTGACAATTTTAAGTAATATATTTTACTTTTAAAAAGTGTGTTGAAGCTCATCGACGCATCTCGCCCGAACCTTGAAAACCGCATAACTTCGTTGAGATGCGTCGATGCCTTATGCAGTAAGGTTTTCAGGCTGCAAAATGGAGAGATTTGGAAAGGTTTTTTCCGGTTTTCCAGAGGTGCGTCGATTGAAGGGTTCTAAACCCGCTCCTAGTAAGGTTTCCAAAAGGTAACTCTTTACATAACCACTTCCCCTAACGGGGATGAAAACTAAACATTATCCAACGTATGTGGTTGATAATCATGCTTTACATAACCACTTCCCCTAACGGGGATGAAAACTTTTGCTGAACAGTAGCCTTTTGTTGAGGTTTAAACACTTTACATAACCACTTCCCCTAACGGGGATGGAAACGACACACAGCAAATTGATAGAACAACGAAAAATTGGCTTTACATAACCACTTCCCCTAACGGGGATGGAAACACTTTATTGCATCGGTTAATGCCAGTATTAACCGAACTTTACATAACCACTTCCCCTAACGGGGATGGAAACAGGGGACCGTATTTGAATAAACAAACCTTGTTGCCACTTTCCATAACCACTTCCCCTAACGGGGATGAAAACGAAAGTTAGCGGAAAAATTGACATAATAAAATCCCCCCTTTCTAATACTCCCTAAAAAGGGAGAATCAGGTTAGAGGGGATAACTCAGGATAATGTTAGCTTTCGGAAGTTTCCTGAGAGAACTTCTTATGGATAGTTCTTGTGGATTCCCCATCAGCAGCTACTGTTATGAGATAATCCATTAAACCATCTGAAAAGGGAAGACGTAGGTGGAAAGTACCATCGGGTTTGATTTTGATGGCATGACCACCAATGTTTACGTTGGTATTTGGTTGAGTTGCTCCGTGAATAATTAACTCAGCATCAGCCACAAACCAGAAATCTCCGTGGGGACGACTGAATACCCGGACGTTAGCAGAACGGGCGATGAGTAACCAACGCTCGCCATCAGCAATATAGCCAATTTCCACCATGTAATCACGATCGCTAACAGGAATCGCCACAAAGCGATCGCGTGCTACTTCTTCAGATTCATACTGCTGGACAAGCTGGGGACTTTGATAACTTAAGTCAATGCCGGTGACATCATAGAGCCGCACTACTAATTGGGAACCGCCTTGTTGATGCAATGCTTCCGCCTGAGCTTTGGAAATGTGCCAAGAGACATAAGCCCATTTGGGAGTGCGGGGTGTGAGGACAACACTGCTTTCTTCTTGGGGAGTTTCTTCTTCTACATTTGCCAAGCCAATAGCTGTTTCACTTACTAAAGCTACATTTTCAACGGTAGAATCTGTAGGTACTGGAGTGAAGATATGAACGATCGCAGAACGGGCGATGAATAACCAGCGTAGTTTACCGTCGTAGACATCGCCATCAGCGACATAGCCAATTTCAGCTATGTAGTCGCGATCGCTGATGGGAATTTCTACGAAGCGATCGTGTGCTGTCTCTTCGCATTCATACTGCTGTACCAACTGCGGATTTTGATAACTCAAATCTATTCCAGTCACATCATAAAGCCGCACTACCAATTGGGAGCCGCCTTGTTGTTGCAGCGCTGCTTTCTTAGCTGCGGAAATCTCCCAAGAGACATCAGCCCATTGGGAAGTGCGGGGTGTGAGGACAATACTGCTTTGTTCTTCGATATCTACCAAATCAACGGCTGTTTTATCTGCGATTGCGACATCATCAACTATGGGATCTGGATTTACGGGATCTGGATTTACGGGATCTGGATTTACGGGATCTGGATTCACAGGACTGAAGACACGAACGATCGCAGAACGGGCGATGAATAACCAATGTTCGCCATAAGCGATATAGCCAATTTCAGCTAGGTAATCGCGATCGTTGACGGGAATTTCTACAAAGCGATCGTGTGCTGTCTCTCCACATTCATACTGTTGTACCAACTGCGGACTTTGATAACTCAAGTCAATGCCAGTCACATCATACAGCCGCGCTACCAATTGAGAGCCGCCTTGTTGCCACAGTTCTGCTTTCTTGGCTGCGGAAATCTCCCAAGATATATGAGCCGATGTATAAGTATGTGGTGTGAGGGTAATACTGCTTTCATCTTGAGTATCTACCAAATCAACAGCTGTTTGATTTGCGATCGCCACATCATCAACTATCGGATCTGGATTCACAGGACTGAAAACCCGAACGATCGCAGAACGGGCGATGAATAACCACTGCTCGCCATCAGCGATATAGCCAATTTCAGCTATGTAGTCGCGATCGCTGCGGGGAATTTCTATCAATCCGTCGGTTGCTGTTTCCTCAGATTCATACTGCTTTACTAACTGGGGAGTTTGATAACTCAAATCAATGCCAGTCACATCATACAGTCGTACTATGAATTGAGAGCCACCTTGTTGCCGCAGTGCTGCTTTCTTGGCTTCGGAAACCTGCCAATAGACATCAGCCGATGTATGCGTATCTGGTATGAGTACAATACTGCTTTCTTCATCGGCATCTACCAAACCAATAGCTGTTTCGGCTGCTATCGTCTCATTGTCAACTGTAGTATCAGTTTCCCCTTGAGCATCCGATCCGAGAGTGGTAGCCCAAGCACCAACTCCGGCGGTTGCTGCTAAAGCTGCGGCTGCGGCCAAATCTGTGGAGTTACTTTCAGCAACACCTTCCCCAAGAGTCGGCTCGGCTGCGTCTGCTACCACATTCAATGTATCTTCACTCAATAAATCTTCTGAAAATTCTGGTAAATTGAGCAGTGAGGATGTTTCTGTCGCTGATGGTTCGACATCATTTGCTACTTCGCCAGACTCAGCTAAGGGCAATTCATCAACTAACGCTGTATCTTCAGTTGAGGTGATACTCTCTAGCCAGTTCAATTCTGCCTGAAGTTCATCATCTGCCTCATCTTCACTAATTGCAGTATCCCAATAGCCAAAATCAGATGTTATTTCTGGCACATCTGGTAATTCTGGGAGTGAGGCTGTCACTTCCGATGAAGGCAGTTCCACATCAGATACATCTTCGGAAATACTACCCAGATGAGGATATAAAGAAGTATTTACTACAGCCGCCGGAGCTTCTGTATCCCATGCAACATCATCAGACTCAGGAGTATTTGTCTCCGTATAATTATTTAGCTCATGTGTCTCATCAATTGCATCTGTTTCTTTGTTATTAAAGGTAGACCAGGTAGCCGTGCCGATGCCTGTTGCGATCGCCGCACCACCTAAAGCTGCGGCTCCTAAGTTGTTATTTTCCGATCCATTAGCTACGCTCGATGTCGTGCCTTCATAGAGATTAGAAGTACCATTACTTGTCTCTTGTACTAAATTTTCTGTCCCCTGAGTAGCATTTGGATTCAGGTCAGAGTGTGTTTGAGCATAGATGTTGAAAGGAGTGCGATCGGGGGTTTCTTGCTCTGCAAAGTGTGGTACTGCTTGCTCCTCATGCATCGCTCCATTCAGCGAGGAAACTGTGCTAGCATCGAGCGCCGCCGTTTCTCCATTGGCTGGATGAGGATGGGATTCTGGTAAGTTGTCTGTTTTCTCAGTGGAAGATGGGCGTTTTCCTAGAATCCACCATAGTAGAGATCCACCTACAGTAATCAAAAATACAGGTAGCAGTAACCACAATGGTGTTTCTTTATTTACAATTGGGCTACTTTGTTGTGCAGGAGCAGCCACAAAGGGTTGTTCGCCAAATACAGAACTCGTGGCACTAGGGGAAGGCGTAGGCGCTGGTGTCGTCTGGACACTTGGGGAAGCCGTAACAGCAGGTTGTAATACGCTGGCTGCGATCGCCTCGGCTTCGGCGATTATACCTTGTTCTATAGCCTTTTGTCCTGGGGGTGCTAGGGTAAAGCCAAGAAAATCTACTGTGGTTAAACTCTGATTTTTTTTGTAAACGTAAACTAAAGGTTGCGAGAAGGGATATTTAGCATCATCTGGTAAGGCTTGATGTAATTGCAGAACTCGCACACCTTTCAACTTCGACACTTGACTAGCTAACACATAGCTGATACCGTCTTTGCCCAGTTGTTTAATGATTTCTGCGGTATTATCTTCGGTTATTTGGGTAGCATTGGCCCCTGTAGCAAATTCAGCATTTTTGAAAGCTGGATAAGTCCGAAAAGTATTGCGAGTTTCACTCGTGTTCGGGCGATCGATTAACCGAATCTTCCCTGAAGATCCTCCCAGTTGTGACCAATTTGTAATTTGTCCCCGGAAAATCCGGGCGAATTGCCTACTAGTCAAGCTTCCTTTAAAAGGATTATCTGCACCAACCACGATCGCAATCTTCTCACGGCGCAAGCGAACTTGCTCTAGTCCTTGGGCTTTTTCTGCTGGTGTCAAACCACGCCCCATTGCTACTATGTCGATTTTGCCATCTAGCAACTCTTTTAGCGCTGTCTCAGTGCCATTAGTAGCAACTTCGACTTTTTTACCAGTAAACTGTTTTTCAAAACTTTCTTTCAGGCTTTGGTTGATTGCACTCAAGCTACTAGAACCGTCAATCCGCACTATCGATTTATTCTGCACTGTTTGCGGCAGTGGCGAAGAGGTAGCTTCAGGTGTAGATTGTGCCAGCATCGGCGCTGATAATACCAGAGATGCTGCCATCGGGGTTGTAGCTAAGGCAACCCATAGTATCAGCCTGACTATCGAAGTATCTTTTTTTTCTTGTTGCCACATAAGCCCCTTAATTAAAGTAAAAAATAGAAAGCCTGTCAGTCCTAAATCGCGATCTTTTTAAAGATTATGGAGGAGACGGGCTAATTATACATCTGAGTTATCTTTAGTTCTAATTACTTCAAAGCACTTATGCTTATTTATACTTCGCTGTAGCTTGGATAGCATGATAATTTATACTCTAATTGCTAAAGTCTGTTTACTATAAATTTTTCTAAGTTAGATTGCAACTTATACCAAGTTGGCAGTTTATGGCCACAATTATGATTTATTGAATTACTAAAACTGGTAAAGCGTAGCAAATTCAATATTATTTAACAATAAATATTATTTCAGCACTCAGCACTTTGCTATAACAATGACAATCTGGCTTATCAATCAATGACTCAACCAAAGCATTTAAGGCAGTCGCAGCTAATGCGCCACCTCCCAAAGTCCCTTCAACTGTAATAAAAGGTATCTCTTGTTGCATCAGTTGTCGCTTGGCTGCGGGAGCATGGCTAAAGCCAATGGGCATTCCAATCACTAACGCAGGTTGAATTTTTTGGTTAGCGTTGGCGTAGCCCGTCGTAGACATCGCTTCACAAGCTTCCAGAAGTACTGAGGGAGCATAACCAACTACCAGCACACATCCATTACTTACTTCCTGCAATTTTTCTCGCCATTCCCGATGTTGCCAAAAGGCGAGTTCTGCTTCTGTGGCGGTGGTAATAACTTATAAAAGAAAGCAGGAGGTAGGGGCAGGGGAAGAAAAACTATGATTATTTACCAATGCCCAATGCCCAATTCTTATAATAATTTCAGTACTGATAAATCGGAGGTAAGTGTGACCACTACGGTACACTGGCAGGAACGGGTTGGTAATCAAAGAGATTGGATTTGGCGTGGCTGGCAAACCCGCTACACTTACATTCGCCCTCGCCAAAATCACCACAATACAACACCGCTAATTTTGTTACATGGCTTTGGTGCTTCCATTGGTCATTGGCGACATAATTTAGAAGTGTTGAGCGAGCATCACACAGTTTACGCCATAGATATGTTGGGTTTTGGCGCTTCTGAAAAAGCCGCAGCTAATTACAGCATCGAACTTTGGGTTGAACAAGTTTACGATTTCTGGAAAACATTTATCCGTCAACCAGCGATATTAATAGGCAATTCCAACGGTTCACTGATATCTATGGCCGCCGCCGCCAGTCACCCCGATATGGTGCTGGGTATGGTGATGATGAGTTTACCCGACCCGTCATTAGAACAAGAAGCAATTCCTCCTGTGCTGCGTCCACTCGTGACAGCAATTAAAAATGTTGTTGCTTCGCCGTTGATACTTAAACCTGTATTTAACTTCGTGCGCCGTCCTGGGGTGCTGCGTCGCTGGGCTAGTATCGCCTACGCTAACCCAGAGGCGATTACCGATGAACTCATCGAAATTTTAGCAGGGCCTCCCCAAGACCGGGGTTCTGCCAGGGCTTTTAGTGCTTTGTTCAAAGCTGCGATCGGAATTAATTTTAGTCCTAGTGTCAAGATAGTTTTACCAACCTTAACAATTCCCATGCTTTTAATTTGGGGACAAAAAGACCGATTTGTGCCGCCAGCCCTGGCTAGCCAATTTGCCCAGTATAACGAGAGGTTGGAACTGCTGAATCTGGAGGGTGTAGGGCATTGTCCCCACGATGAATGTCCAGAAGAAGTTAACCAAGCGATTTTAGATTGGATTGAGAGATGGGTTGGCGTAGGCGTAGCCCGCCGCACGCATCGCTAACAGTTGGCTGTTCCCTAAATGTTATGGTTTGGGTGCGATCGCATCAGCACTAACTAGTCAATCGTCGCTTGGCTAGTATCAACATCTGTAGCACCATTCACAGAACGCGCCACAGAATCCATTTTATTAAGAACTTCTTGACTGGGAACTTTCCCTTTTAACACCACAGTGCTACCTGTTTGAGCAACCCAAAGGGTATTAACATCATCGAGATCGGGATCTTCATCAAATGCCAACGCTACCCGTTTTGCTAAACCACTCTGATCGTATTCTCCGCTTAATCCTAGACGTTCTGGGGGTATTGATTGCGTAGCAGTAGCGACATCACTACTAGGAGCTTGCTGTACAGCCTGTGGAGCCGGATTTACTTCTGCATTTTCAGGTTTTTCCATTCCAAACAATCTTTGTAACCAACCCATAAAAACTTTTCTCCTATTAGAGGCTCATCAAACCTGAGTATAAAAGCTTTACAACAAATGCTGCATCTGTCAACAAAAAGATATACATTCAATGAAATTTTTGCTTGCAGTATGATTTCTCAACAATTTCTCGATTGAGAATGCAATGAGTGCAACGCTTAAGTTTACAATAAGAGGTCGCACTAAATTTTCAGTGCGGTAGTAGGTCTAGCATTGCCCTTAGCTAGTGTCTGCGTTACTCAATTCCTGCTCTAGCCTCTGTTGGCGAAGATGAAACATACCCTTTCAGTTCTCGTAGAAGATGAGGCGGGTGTTCTTTCCCGCATTTCTGGTTTATTTGCACGTCGCGGCTTTAATATTGAAAGCCTTGCTGTTGGCCCTGCTGAACAAGGAGGAGTCTCCCGAATTACAATGGTTGTGCCTGGTGACGATCGCGTGATCGAGCAACTCACCAAGCAACTGTACAAGTTAGTCAATGTCCTAAAAGTCCAGGATATTACCGAAACTCCTTGTGTCGAGCGGGAATTGATGCTTTTGAAGGTGAATGCTAGTAGCAGCAATCGCTCAGAAGTAATCGAACTGTCTCAAATTTTCCGGGCGCGAGTCGTGGACGTGGCGGAAGATTCTCTCACCTTAGAAGTTGTGGGAGATCCAGGTAAAATGGTAGCGATCGTCCAAGTATTGCAAAAATTTGGTTTGAAAGAAATCGCCCGTACTGGCAAAATTGCTCTAACTCGTGAGTCAGGCGTGAATACCGAGTTACTCAAATCTTTGGAAGCAAAGGTTTAGTTGGGAATTTAA
>NZ_JABXKI010000346.1 GCF_017115095.1 Nostoc sp. NMS4
TTATTTTCAATCGACTCTACATTTATATTATGCAGCTTAAATGCCGATTAGCTTATTCAGGGTTTTACATTGCCGAAACTTGTTTGCACCCTGAGCTTAGACCAATTGTTGATGAAATCTTCTCAAACCCAGACAAGAAACTTGCCTTAACGCGAATGTCTGACAATTTGCAATTGATCGTGTCCGCATCAGCAGCGCGGGCGATGAGTTCTGACTCACAAGATGTGGTGCGTCGCCGAACGACTGATTTTTGGCACGCTAGAGACTACGAATGTTTTTTGCAGATGTTCAAGCAAGATGGGGGAGCGGAGTTTGAAATTACTTACCAAGCAACAACCAATCTCCCAAAAATTAATCCTTTGGCACCGTGGGCACGGTTTACTACAAGCTATCGGTTTTTTGAAATTGATGTTGGCGATCGCACAGAAGTGTACCGTTTGGGCGAAGGTAAAGATATCACCCTAATCAGTCGTCCCAAGGTTGTTTCATAATATAACGAGGTTTTATGGCAGTAAGATTCCTAGAAAACAAGGGCAGTGGCAATATCTTAGAAATTAGTCGAGCTAGGCTTTTGGAGCTTACTCCCAATGTTTATCCCCTGACTTGGGAAGCGATTCTTTCAGGTAAGGGTGATAGTGCAGCTATCTTGGGTGCAGGTTTTGCCGAACGTGAAGTTTTTTTTGGTTTTGAAGGAGTTGACTTAACGCGCTACCAACTTCCGACAATCGACTGTTACGACATTGCTACTAATCCGCCAGAAAAGTTTTTAGCTTTACGCAGCCAATACCCAAACCTACAGTTAAATTATTTTTGCGATCGCAATCTAGCAGAACTAGAATTGACAAAACTTTACGCTCCAAATAGCCTGCGGCTAGTTTCGGTTCATGGAGTATTAGATTACTTACAACCACATACGGTTACAACAACATTACTTGATATCGTGAAGGTGCAGCCAGAAGCAATATCGATAAGGCTATTTTTAATGGGCAACCCGTGGTCGCGGAATTTTGCGAGTATAGAGCAACTAGCGATGGAATTAAATTCAATAGAAATTACTACAAGTGGCTTAATCGAGTCGATTGATTTTGATATATTTTGTCGTACAGGTGTTGTGCAATTAAATATTTTAGACCAGGATAAAATTGAACATAATTTGTTACCAAGTTACGGCGCGTCTCATGTCATGCCTGATAAATTAGTTGGTTATTTCAATACTCAAGGATATCAGCTTGTTGCAACTGATATGTACTCACTTTCAAGTCAAGATTTGCAAGGGGATGAATCGCAAAATCACAATAGTAATAAAGATGTATTTTTAGATAATCCACATGGAATGTTGTTATTTTTTAAACGATAAAATACTCATTTTAATCGAGCTAATCAACGAAAAGGTTATTTTACTTGACAGTGAATGCCTGTTTCACCAATGAAACGGAGCCATCATCAATAAACCGTTAGGTTAAATTCAAGTTCAACATCACTTAAAAAATCCCCTTAACTAAAGCAAGAAATTTTACTATAAAAAACACAAATATCGCGTATTTACTGATGAATGCTCAGGTTTCGTATGGTTAATATGTAGCAAATAATATAGCATCGGCTACTTAAACTAGTGGATCAAGTTTAGAAGTTAAATGACTATCAAAAAACCCTTGGCTATCAACCAGCCAGAGGTGGGGCAGATCATTCATGATTTGCGGCTTGCCTTCGGGCTTACGCAAGAACAATTTGCAGCCACTGTAGGCGTTACTTATACCACGATTAATCGTTGGGAAAATGGACGCTCTAAACCGTCACCGATGGCGATGAAGCTTATTGAGCTGAAGCTTGATGAGATGGGCAGTCAGGGTCAGGATTTATTGGCTAAGTATTTACCGAATTAGCTGTTTGCTCAGTTTTGGTATGGGCGGTGGGTTTTGCCCATCGCAGAAGCCGCAAATTCAGGATTAATGAAGATAAATGCACTATTTTCAATTGGCTTAAATGTCAACAGTCAGATTTTCCCCCACCAGAGAAACTACAGCCAGTTGAGTTTGACAGGATGGGATCGCACCTTACGTAATTATTGCGTCAAAGCTTTATCCTGTATAAACTTTGCTTGTTTTATGTGCAATTAGACGGAAAATTTCAATTAGTCCCCCAACCTACACTTTTTTACATGGTAAGTAATAAAAACATGAATCCTAAAGAAACCTGCCCAAAGAAAATACTTGATGCTATGCAGAAACTAAATACTAAATGGCGCGGTTTTTATGCTTCTTTCAATGGTGGTACATTTCCACTTTCGGAATTACCAAACTTTGCAAATGATTTTGATGAGATAGTTTTTGAATTTTGCGAGTCAGTTCATGAAGCAGAGGGAGAATTGTTAGAGGAATGAATAAATACTGCGCTCGCCTCACCTAATCAAGCGTTCACGTAGTGTCTCGCAGAGAGGAAATCTACCATGACATACTGGCTATTTCAAAGCAACCTCAAATATTACCGCATCATAGACGCCATCCGCGACTTTGAGCAGATGCCTTGGTTTGTAACACGCTATGCAAAGGATATGGTCGCTGGTGATGGAGTGCTGATTTGGAAATCTAGGGATTAGGCTGGAGTATATGCCATAGCAGAGATTATCAAATCCCTAAGTAATATAAAAACCCAATTTCAACATTTTTGACCATTTTCAATTACAAAATAGAGTATTAACTATGGCAGGTTATCAAATTCCACCCGGAACAATTGTCAATAATATCAAAAGTCTATTGCGGGAGAGGTATAAGCAAGGGTTTCCTATCATTAAAGAAATAATTCAAAATGCCAATGATGGACGAGCTACAACTTTAGAATTTGGAATAGTCAAAGAACTGGGAGATGCAGTTGAGCATCCCCTTTTAAAGATACCTGGACTATTTTTCCTCAATAATGGTACATTTTCTAAATCTGATAAAGAATCTATATCTTGCTTTGGCATTGATGCTAATGCCAAAGATAAAGGTAAAATCGGTAAATTTGGACTTGGACAAAAGAGTATTTTTCATTTTTGTGAAGCCTTCTTTTATATTGCTCGTTCTCAGGATATTCAAGAAGGTTGTGGTCAATTTATTAATCCTTGGGCTAATTATGATGGATTTGATTCTAAACGCCCAGAGTGGGGAGAACTTTCTCTTGAAGATCGCCAGTTTTTAGAAAATTATTTAATTCAGCAAAACTTAGTAAAACCTACATCTAATTACTTTTTATTATGGATACCACTGCGCCAAAGAATGCCAGACGAACGTTGTATTTTGGCTAACTATTATAATGATGCAAAATCAGTGGAATCTAATCTACCTGAAGACATGAAAATGAGGATTGGGCAATTATTACCCTTGTTACGTCATATTAGGAAAGTTAGATATTGGCTAGAAAATAATAGCGGTTCTCTTCAGGCGCAATTTTCTGTTACTTTAGATAGCCATAATCCCTGCGATCGCTGTATTTATCCAAATTCAGAAAGTAAAATAATACAACAAGATGAACACGATTTGCAAGGGAGAATTATCATTAGTGCAGATGCAACAGGAATCCGGTTTGCAGGTAAAGAACGAATTTTACCAGCGAGTGACTTTTCATTACTACTAGGTCAAGATTCAGAAAGCGTATCAAATACTTTTTGGGATGATTTACAACAGTCACCTTATTGGACAAAAAGAGTATCAATTAATGAATCGGCGGAATCAGAAAGTATACCTGATAAATCAATCCCTCATTGTGCTGTAGTTTTTACCAAGCAATCGCTAAACAATAGACATAAAGCTAGATTAATGCTGCAATGGTCGGTTTTTCTACCTTTAGCCAGTGATGAAACTAGTTATAGTCAAGAGGGAGCCGAACAAGAAGCTTATGAAGTAATTGATTGCAAAGGTGAGCAAGATTATACAATTTTTTTACATGGTTATTTCTTTCTTGATTCTGGTAGAAAATATATTGAAGGATTGCAAAAAATCCGCACTGATGGGTTTGTGCAAAAGACTCCCACGAATGAAGATGAAATGATAGCTCAGTGGAATTATTTGCTGGCGACTAAAGGAACTTTAAAAGTTTTTCTTCCTTCCCTTGAGAAATTTGTGAAAATTCATAGTTTATCTACTCCAGATATATCTAACCTTTCTGAAGCAATTTTTCGATCGCAGTTTTTCAAAAGTAAAGTATACAAACAGAGTATTTGTAGAGAGGCTCAGTGGGTATTTAGGATTAAACCATCTCGTAGTGCTTGGGAACTAATTCCGGTTAATGCAAATGTGCGATCACTGCCTGGTGTTCCCCCCAACTGGGAAATCTTCCCTGAATTAAGCAATTTAGTAGAAAGGTATTATTTAATTGACAAGGAACAACCTAATCTTCTGTCAAATGAAACATCTGTAGATTGGCAAAAGCAAGAAATTATTAATCTACTGACATCGTTAGATTTAAATTTGCTTTTTGCTCAACCTAAAAATGTCAACTACTTTGTGAATTTCCTCATCCAAAATAGACAACTTATTGGACAATCGGAAATTCAAACCAGCCTAATAAATATAGTTCGAGAAGCATTTATAACCATTGGTATCGAAAACCTCCAACAAGAGCAATACAATGAAGCTATTAAAAAAATAGTTGCATTAATTCATCCTGAAAAAAGGTTGAAACTTAAACAAGTTACTTACAATGGGCAAGCTATACAACTTGTTTTAAACGCATTATATCAGCTAGATATTGAACAACCACTATTAATTTATGAATTATTTGAGCCAAATTCCCCTGTTAGTACTGGTTCTTTGAGTAATGAACAAGTAAAATTTATTCTGACTTCTCTTAGCCAATTATTGATAACAGCAACTACCCAGCAGGTAGCTAAAAAAATTCTTGAGCAAATTCTTGAGCAGATTAATTCACTAGAAACTGTTTTAAACCTTGTGTCGAATCTTGCCTTATTTTTTGGGTATAATCATCAGCAGAATAAAACCTATATTTGCTCCTACTTAAGTTTACAACAATACAAACAAAAATATTTGCTATTTCGAGGTGATAAAAGAGACTATGAGACACCTATTGCTACTGCTGTAAAAGCAGCATTACCAGAATGCAAACTGATTTTCATAGAACCAAAAATTTCAATGATTTTAGAAAAAACTAGCACTTTAAGAGCTATCCCTAAATTGGAACCTCAAACTTGCTTACAGCTTTTAGCCACAAAACCAGATTTAGGCAATTCCAGGCAACGAACTAATTTATTGAAGGAGTTAATTAATCATGTCTAAGCAATTGCGTTACTTGTTGCATGAAAATAAAGAAAAATACGAAGATATTACAACTCCTTTATATATCACTTCGCAAGAAAGTACAGTATGGCAAAAAGTTGGACAACAAGTTTTACAAATACGAGGTGAAGATTGGCGGTTAATCGATCCGCTCATTGTTGAGTATATTCCCTCGGCTAAACGCCAAATACTAGGAATTAAATTATTACAAACTGAAGAAGTTGTAGATTTAATTCGTGAGTTAGGAGCAGACTGTGTAGATGGGAATTTGCTAGAACCATCTGAGAGATATGAGCTATTGCGCTATATTAGGCAAAGACCTAATAATCAAGAGTTATGGAAATCTCTACAACTCCATGAAACAGTCAATGGGGAGCTAGTTTGTATTGAATCTGGCAAAATGTATTTAGAAAATCCAGATTTTACCCTTGATGAACGCCTGAAAAAATATATTGTATTGATTCGCCAAAACAAACAGGAAATAGACCAAGAGTGGATTCCATTTTGGACTCCTGATGAAGCAATAGCAACAATTGTAAATTTTGCTAATCCTGAAAAATACTGTGATTTGATTTTGAATGCTCTGCAACAATTGTCTACATTAGAAAAAGATAAATGGGAAAGTGAACTAAAAAATCTTCAGTGGTTAGTGGATGTAGATAGTAAACCAATACAACCACGAGATGTAATCAAATTACCAATAAATTTAGTACGACATCAACAGATGATCTGTACTTTAGATAATACCAAATATAGTGAAATCTCTTTAAATGCCAGGATAAAAAATCATCCAGCATATAGTTATATCAAAAAATTATTTACCTTTTGGAAGACAGAAACTATCCTGGAAAAATTTTTTGCTCATCCGAAAAAAACATTAGATTACTGGCGTGATTTTTCTCCAGTAATTTTAGACGCATTGCAAGATATAGATATTTCTAAAATCCCAGCATTAGAAAGATTGCTTACAACAGAAAGATGGCTAGTTTCTACTGATAAACTAATTGCTCCTCAACAGGTAATTGAGATTGTATCCAAAGAAATTAGTAAACATTTATTTACATTGGTTGAGATAAGTGAAGGTGAATATGCAGAACTATCACTTCTATCGCCAGATGTCCAAAATCACGATAGCTTGAAAATAGTCAAAAAGCTGTTTTCTCGGTGGAATGAAAATCATGTAATTGAGTTTATTCTGAGTCAGTCTCAACCTTACTTATATTTTGATATTATTCTGGATGCTTTAAGTAGTTTATTTAGTAATGCAAATCAAAGGCTCTTTAAAGAGAATAATGAACAGCTTAAAATAGAACCGTGGCTTGTAGATATAGATGGAAATGCTGTTTATCCAGAAAATATTCTACATTATCCAGATATACAAATAGAAATTGAAGAGTTACTATTGAAAATTTCTAGCTCTTACATAGCATCTTCACAATTAAATCAACAAATCCGTAGTCATGAGAATTGTTGGCAATGGTTATCTAAAGAATTATTTTTAAATCAAGAGCAAGTATTGTCAGAAATTGGGACACTTTTGAAACAAGCAGATGAGTACCAACTGGGACAATTTGAAATAGATGAATTCCCGTTAGATGAAGTTGTGCAAATATTTAACACTATAGATGTTAGTTTTTTGCCAGCTTGGAACTTA
Source organism: Nostoc sp. NMS4 (assembly GCF_017115095.1). Taxonomy (GTDB): domain Bacteria; phylum Cyanobacteriota; class Cyanobacteriia; order Cyanobacteriales; family Nostocaceae; genus Nostoc. Next base: position 6,925 of record NZ_JABXKI010000346.1, read on the forward strand.
GTTCAAAGAATTAGCTTAGAAAAATTTAAAAAATATCTACTTCCTAATTTATTAGGTAAAATAGATGAAGAAAAATTAATTAAAATTCTTCAAAATCTTGTTGACTTAAATAATGAACCTGAAGCAATTACGATTAAGGTTTTTAATTGTTACCTAAAATTAGCAGTCAAATATAATAGCTTTTCACAAATTATAGGTCAAATTCGTTTACTTAACCATCACAATCAGTGGCAAACACCTGATAGCTTAACTTGGGGGAATAGAGAAAATATTGATGGTGCTTATCTTCTCAATAAGGAGCAAACAGCAATTCTGCACCCTTATTTAAAAGATATGCAGAAAAATAATTCCTCAAATGCTTTACAAACTTCTGTAACAGCAGCAGATGAAACAAACTCTGATGTTCTGCAAAATTACTTTCGGGCTTGGGAACTATATTGTCCTACAGAACCAATTGGTGCATTTTTAACTTTGTTATATGGCAGTGAAGGAAAGGTTAAAAACCTTGCTCATCTCTATCTAGGTAAGCGAGATTTAGGCATCTTGCGCCAAAGATTATTGGAGAATAAACCCATAGCACATCGCACCTTTCGTATGTATGTAGGTCAGGCAAACGATTGCACTAGAGAAGTACAATCTATCATGGGTTTTACTTTTAAAGCAAGTCTTGCAAACACTAAAAAGCCTCCTCATCTTTTTGTTAACAAACTTACACCTGATGTTACAGAACTTGAGTTATTACCTATTCAACCTCAATACTTTAGTCCATCAGAATTAGTAAATTTTTTAAAGAACTCAACAAAAGTATTACTTAAAGAAATTTATGAAGTAATTCGCTCATCACTAAATCAGATTTGGGAAGATTTATTAGACTCTGATCAACTAGATATCCAAGTAGCAAAAAACTTTTTACTAGAAGGTGCGCGTTATGTAATGAGAATGTTAGGCGCACATGAACGTATTACTCTGATTAAAAGCCTTTTAACAAGTTGGGATAACTGCTGTCATCAGAGAGTAGAATTAAAGCAGCAAAATCGCTCCGTAGATAATATCGATAAAAAAATTGAAAATCTGATTTCTGAATTATCTCATTTACTAGAAGATGAATCTTCAGAAAGTGAAGAGATAAGAGATCAATTATTAGAAGCTGTGCGAGCCAAGATAAATTTACACGGCTACAGATGTCAAAGTATTCCATTTGAGTTATTTCAAAATGCTGATGATGCAGTAGTTGAATGGCAGTTTATGTCATCCCAACAAAAACTTCATGATAGCAGGAAGCAATTTATTATCAAATTTGATGATAATAAAATTCAATTCATTCATGCAGGTAGACCAATTGGCTGTTTTCAACATCCTGATCACCCAGAAAAACAATATAGAGATAAGGGGTTTGATCGTGACTTAGACAAAATGTTAACTTTCAACATCTCTGATAAAGGAGAAGGAGTGACAGGGAAATTTGGCTTAGGATTTAAGAGTATCTATCTTGCTTCCAGAAGACCTTATGTACTAAGCAAAAATTTAGGTTTTACCGTTGAAGGTGGGCTGATACCATCACGATTAAATCCACTAAAAGCTAGTGAACTTCGAGGTGATTATAAACGCTACATTAGTTTATCTGATGCAACAATTATAGAATTGAATCTTGAAGAGAATGTATCTTGGCAAAATGTACTTCAAGATTTCCAATCTGTAGCTAATATTCTGTTAGTTTTTTCTAAAGCCATCAAAACCTGCACATTTGTTGATCACTATCGTCAAGAAATTACTTTATATTGGAATCCTTCTACTGTTCTGAATCTTTCGAGAGTGGAAACAGGTAAATATCAAACTGCAAGTAATATTCAAGATTCTATACTACTATGCCTAAAAACTGGCGAAGAAACAAAAGCCAGTTTAGTTTTAGGTCTTTTTGAGAAGAATGGTTGCCTTTATAATGCTTTACCAGAAAAGATACCAACTTTTTGGGTGACAGCGCCCACAAGGGAAGAGCTATTTCTAGGTTTTATATTAAATGCTAACTTTGACATTACTACAGGTCGAGAAAGTTTAGTGAAGTCTTCGGTTCGTAACCGTGAGTTAGCGCAACTTATAGGAGAGAATTTAGGAGAAGTTCTTTATAGCCTTTTTTGTGCTAGTGAGGGTAACTGGCAGGCTTTGGCAAAAACTTTTGGTTTTACGAATATTGATGAATATGAGTTTTGGAACTTCTTATGGAAGGAGTTGGCAGTTCGTTGGCAGCAAAAAGACCCCAGTGAAGGAATTGATATTATCAGTAATATGTTGGCGGGCGATCGCGCTATGGGTTATCTCATCACTCGCTGTCAGTCTTTACCCAGTGGTTTGTATGGTCGCTACCGTCAACTCGTCTCACTTGATAATGTGAACTATAAATTAACAGGTAAAATCTCAGAGCAAAACACTTTTTTACAAGTCGCAAATTGGCCAGGTTTTCAGCAACAGTATCAAAATAATCTGGTTCTTGCGTTACTTTTATGGAAAATTAATACTAAAGTGCCAGTTTAATAAACT
>NZ_JABXKI010000345.1 GCF_017115095.1 Nostoc sp. NMS4
ATTTGCCAATTATTCAAAGGGTCTAGTCCCGAACACCACCAACCACCTTCAGTGACATGAGCATAACGCTGCAAGCAACCAGCTTTCACCATTCCGGTATTGGTGCGGGGGAGTAGCTCAGAAATCAATAGGTACTCATAAGCTGTTACACCTTGGAGCGACTTAAAATTGAGATGCATTAAGTGTAAGTCTATACCACTACTCTTGACTAATTCTTCAAGATGTTGGGGGTGTAAGTAGGGCAGATGCATAGGGAAAGACCCGAAGGGAAGACAATGAGATTAAAACATTAACACGCATCTGCTTTTTTTTAATACGCGAGATTGCGAGGCTTTAATGATGCTTTTGTTACTTCGTTGCCGGAGACACATCGGTTAAAGTTTTAGTGGGTTATTCTGCCTATTAGATCCCCGAAGTAATAATTTTGTATTGTGATATTTGTTCGCTTTTAATTTTTATTTATCAGTAAATTTCTGCGTTAAGGAATGCGATCGCTAGATGTTTCGCTATGAGATAATATCTTCGATTGAGTTCCGTAAAAGCTTGGCACTAAGCATCTACTTATACCACGCCTCATCTGTGAGATGTGTTAATAAACACAAAAACGCTTTAAGATAGGCTTGAGTGTTAAATTTTATTTGCGATCGCTATAACTCATAACCATTTTACGAAATACCTAATGCACATAGTTTGAGAAATGGTATTAATATATGGCTTTGTCCAGATTCCTAAACGCACAAATAATGTTAAAAAATAAGAACATCTTCCGCAAACTACTGTTGAAAAAGTTTATTTTTTATATAACTGGAGTGGAACTTATTTAGTAAAAGAGGGATCTAATTAGTTTGATTCTTAACTATTCACTCCTTGGGCAGACGCTTAGTCTCCAGAAAGAGACAACATATTATTAAACTGTAAAATTATGTGGAAATCAAAGTTAATATTTAGATTTGTACTGTCGGTTGCAGCGATCGCTACTAGCGTACAGCTAAATTCAGCCAGTGACTATGCTATTGCTCAAAGTGCATCTTCCAATCCGACTGTCGAATCTGGGCAACAAAATCAAGCTTTAGACGATGCCAAGGTTGCTATGGTAGGAGTTGGCATCGGAGCCATCGCAGGGTTATTAATTTCTGGTTTATGGTATCAGAAACGCCGTTACCACAGAATCCAGTCACTTGCCAAAATCAACCGCTTTCGTGAAGAGTTTCTCTGCGGTTCTTTAGCAGATTATTACTTATCTAATTCTAAAGCAAATTCTTCACCGACAAATTCTCGGAAATCTTTACCAACACCAACTAAAGAAGAATCCCCTACTTCTGAAGAAACTTTCGTAACGCCAACTAAAGAAGAAATATCCGATCCTTCTACTTCTGAAACAAATAATCTAGCAGCAGAACCTACGCCAGCCGCACCATCTAATTCCTTATCTGACTGCTACCACAAGTTAATCGAGGAAATTGTTAATACTGCCCTTAACGGTCAAATCAGTTCTAAAGAGTATATATATCGCCAATTAGTAGAAAATGTGAGCAGTGATAATGGTGAAATCTTTGAATGCTGTTTGAGCGATCGCTTGCATTCTACCCAATCTGAACTACATAAAGTAATAAATTCTCCGACTTTATTCCAAAAAGAGACTCCTGAGTTAAAAAAAGCTCGTTTAAATCGTACCTTGAAGGCATTACAAAGTATTCAAAAGGAATGGCAACAAATCCAAAAACAAAAGCGAGATTAAGCCGTAGGTTGGAGGCGCGATCGCTCTTTGAGCAATGTAATAAAAGTAACTAAAATTATCTGTTAAGTCATACCTAATTCAAAGCTGGCAAAAAAGCTTATTATGAAAGGTAGGGGCTATGAGTTACACTGTTCAGTCTAACTAAAGTACTTAGAATAATGTTATTCCTGCTGCAATCAGATTTATAAGTGCTGTGACAAACTCAACAGCACCAGCACTCTTACTCAATAAGTTTTTAGCGTTTTCTATTGCCTTCAAAACTAAATTTTTATTAGGTGTAGCTTTTTTAGCCTCCTGTATTGCAGTAGCTATTTCGTAATCTGCATCAGTAACTATTTCAGCATCAATGATTTGAGCCTCTCCAGCTTTCGATAGTTCACTTTTTACTTTTTGTAGTTCACTAATAAAATCATTAGTATTTTGAATAGTCCTGATATTGATATCACCTTTGATATTAATATCGCGTGCTGCATTATTTTGGTTTTGTACTTGCTGTTCGCGTTGGTCAAAAGTTGCCACGTTTCCTCCTTGTGCGTTGTTATAAATTGTTAATGATACAAGCCGTTCAATTTGGTCGCTTAATAATGATGAATCCTTTGGCATTTTCCAAGGAAGATCACTAAGTTCGAGGACAAAATCTTGCAAACGACTGCGGACTGTTAGTAGTATTTGAGCAAAGACGCTATAAGATACTGGTCTTTTTACTTCATAGCATTGATGTCCACTAGATCCAGATGGATTATAGTAGTTCCAAACGGCTATTTGTTCCGCATTCCAGGCAAAGGTAATACTATTCTGACTTACAGCATACTCTTCAACAGTTTTAATACCGGGACAAAAATGGATTTTATTAGCTGTTTCCTGAAACCAATCAGGCGTTTTATCCAGAGGAATGGGTATGTTCTTGTACCCATTATAACCATTAAATATATATCCAAGTAATGGTGTATAAATAATACGATACTCAGGTACTTTCTCCAGATGCGGATAACCATCTAACTCATAGTTAACCCATCGTTTCAAACGGTGATTTTTAAGTTGATGAGTCAAGACCTTTGCTTTCAGTAGAATCGTGTTCAGTCCTACTTCTGGACGAAGAATATCTTCTTGGATACTTTTTACAATGTCATCCATATATCTATTAGCAATTATGCAGAGTTCTGAGAATAAAGACAGACGCTACATAGTTATTTTTAAACACGTTTGGTATCCGCTCAATAAATCGGGGCGAACTACCAGTTCAGGAACGAGTTTACGCCATTTGAGCCTTGTCACTGAGCGATTTACCCCGGATTATTGAGCGGTTACTACGTTTGTGCAATTATAGCTCAGGCAAAAGTATATTTGTACTATCAAAATAAAGGAAAGTAAAGAATTAAGGTAGTAATAACCGTACTTTGGCTTATAAAAGATATAGAATTATGTGTTCAGCTAGCCTTGAATCTAAATAAAGTCTCAAAATAAGGTGAGTCTAAATATAGAATGTAGCAAAAACTTAAAAGTCAGTAGTGAAGAGTAAAGTTACTTCTCACTACCCACTGTTCTGGAATAATTGCTAAACTAAGCTCCGACAGCTTCCTTCGCGGCGTACAACACCTCAGCGTTGATTTCCTTGAAACCGCGATCGCGGGCAAATTTCTTGGTGCTGCAATAGATTTATATTATATTAGGTGAAATCATTGTTTAATAGTAGGTAAAACTTTTAATTCACTAGGATGAGTTAAAACCTTACCTAATGGATCGCTGAAATAAATAACTTCACAGTTAGGCGCAAGTTATTTTTGTAACTACTTCAACAAAACCCTTTCAATGTATGATTAGTCCTCAGTTATTATCCAGGCCTTGTATTCCGTTCTATGCGGCTTAAAAGGTCGATGATTGCTATCAATACTGCTGTAAATATATATATAATAATACAGGCAATTACCGCATTAATTAAATATCCAAAAAGTATTATACTAAATCCAGTAAGAATTAAACTTTGACCAAACATTGAAAATATGATAAAACAATAAACGACTACAATGAAATAACCGATAAACTGAAGTATTTTTAGAGTCTTAATTAATCTGGTGTATAGTCTATTGTCGTTAGGACTGCTAGCTAATTGGTTGCTACTCATAAATACATCATTTTTAATAAATTAGTTTGTAGAGTGAAATTTATTAGTTCCCCAAGTTTCAGGTAGAGGATTCACCCAGGAAATAGGCACAGAAACAACATCCAAGGTTTCACCATCTTGAAATACTTCTAAAATATATCCAGGTTCTTGTTGAGTTTTACTAGGAGGTAGATGATCCAATACAACTCCTCTATTGCCGACTTTTACAGGGCTGTTAGGAACATCTTGCTTCAGTTGTACCCACTGAAATAAGCTAGCTGTTGTCATTACTTAATTCTCCTCTAACTTATCCGGTTTTAGTGTTATGAATATCACAAATTCTGTTCATTCATCTTGTTGCCAGATAGTAATTACCAGTAAAAACAAATAAAATAGGGTATTCTATGGATACCCTATTTTAATTAATTAGTTAACTCCCGAATCTAAGCCCCAACAGCTTCCTTGGCGGCGTATAAGACCTCAGCGTTGATTTCCTTAAAACCGCGATCGCGGGCAAATTTTTCAGTATTTCGCTTCACTTTCCCGCGCACAAATCCCGGAATCTTATTCAATTCTGCTTGACCATCTTTTGTCCAATTCAAATCAGAATCAGCAGAAATTCCTCTAGTAATAACTTCTTTGGTATCGTGACCGCCAAAGATTTCTAAGAGGTGATCTTCCATTCCCAAAGTGAAGGAATTGTAGATCAAATCTGTAATCTGATTCGTGCCTTCGTAACCCATAAATGGTTTGTAACCAATGGGGAAGTTTTGGACGTGGATTGGTGCAGCAATTACGCCGCAGGGAATATCTAAGCGCTTACCAACATGGCGTTCCATTTGCGTGCCGAAAATGGCAGAGGGTTCGACACGAGCGATCGCATCCCCAATTTCACCATGATCTTCAGAAATTAGCACTTCATCACAATATTCGCTCACCTGTTCGCGGAACCAATCTGCATCATATTTACAGTAAGTTCCAGCCCAAACAACGTGAATCCCCATTTCTCGCGCCAAAATTTTGGTAATGGCGGCGGCGTGGGTGTTGTCACCAAAAACCACAGCTTTTTTACCAGTCAAATTTTGACAGTCAATCGAACGAGAGAACCAAGCAGCTTGAGATACATGCAAGGTTTGCTCATTGATGAAGTTTTCATAGTCAACTTCTGCACCTTGAGCGTTAATTACCTGCTGAATCTTGCGAATACAACGGGCAGTTTCCACTACACCCATTGGAGTAATGTCTATATAAGGTGTGCCAAATTGTTCTTCCAGGTAACGGGCTGTAGTCAAACCGAGTTCGCGGTAAGGAACTAGGTTAAACCAGGCTTGGGACATCTTTTTCAAGTCATTCACCGAAGCACCTTCAGGAATTAAGGTATTTACCTCAATTCCCAAATCAGCCATTAGCCGTTTGAGTTCGGTGCAGTCGTGATTGTTGTGGAAACCGAGGGTAGTAGTACCGATAATGTTAACTGAGGGTTTCGCAGTTTTACCCTCTGGTAATTCGCCCCGCTTCCGAGCTTTTTCGATGTAATATTGGACAATTTGATCCAAAGTGCGCTCGGCAGCTTGTAGTTCGTTGTAGCGGTAATGGTTCACATCCGCCAGCATGACATCACCTTTCGCTTCCAACTGCGATCGCTCCACAAAGTTGTGCAAATCCTCTTGCAAAATGCTAGAGGTGCAGGTGGGAGTTAACACAATCAAATCTGGGTGTTCCTCGGCATCCTTGCGGACGATGTTATCTACCACCTTCTCTTGAGAGCCGCGTGCTAAAACGTTGCGATCGACCACACTGGTTGTCACCGGAGTAAAATCTCTCTCCCGCGATAGCATAGAGCGCATGACATTAAAGTAGTCATCGCCAATGGGAGCGTGCATAATCGCATGAACATTTTTAAAAGAGCTAGCGATTCGCAGAGTGCCGATATGGGCTGGTCCAGCATACATCCAGTAAGCCAATTTCATGTTTGTGTCTCCCTTTTCAACTTAAATAACTAAGTAAGTGGGCGTAAAAAATATCAGATAGAGCTTACCACCAACCCCTTCGGTGCGTAGTTTAGCGCCGTAGGCATCGCCCAGCGTACCGTTAGCAGGGAAGGGGAGAGGTTTGAAGAGAGGTATTATCTTTAATTCAGCCCATTTACTTAATAAGTCTTTAATTATTAAATCGTTTCTGATTTTCTCAAACCTGCTGGCTGAAAAAAAATAAGCTTTGTTGCGGGTTTTAGGAGAGGCGATATGGCCCAAACGTAATTCCTGCTTGGAATACAGCTATATATTTAAACAATATTCCTGTTGGTTTTGTAAAAAAATCTTAATGTTTCAGTAAATTAGACCTAACCCCCAGCCCCTTCCCTGCTAGCGTTGGGGAGTAAGATTCAAAGCCTCTCTTCTTTTAGGAGCTACGGTGTACACACAAGTCTGAAATGCTGATTAACCAAGGTTTTACCCCACCCTAACCCTCCCCTTGCAAAGGGGAGGGAACTAGATTTTCCGGTTTCCCCCCAATACATCGGGGGGATTAAGGGGGGTAATTCTACTTATGTGTACACCGTAGTCTTTTAGGAGAGAGGTCAGAAGTCCCTCATTCCCTAGTCGGTTGCGTTTTTACCTAATTCGCTAGGATGTACACAAGCTCATTTTCAGTAGAAAAATTATGGTGAAAACACCCTCCCAGCCTTCGACAATTCCTCATTTGGAAAATGGCGACAAACTCACGCGCTATGAATTTGAGCGTCGCTATAATGCCACCCCTAACCTGAAAAAAGCTGAATTAATCGAAGGGATTGTCTATATTATGCCTGCTGCTCTGCGTTTCCGAAGTCACGGTCAACCGCATGGTTGGATTTTGACATTCCTTGGTACTTACGAAGCTGCAACTCCTGGTGTAGCGTTGGGAATTGAACCTACCGTCCGCTTAGACTTAGATAACGAACCTCAACCCGATGTTGTTCTGTTGATTGTACCGGAAGCAGGTGGTCAAACGCGGCTGAGTGAAGATGATTATATCGAAGGTGCGCCAGAGTTAGTTGTGGAAATTGCTGCTAGTAGTGCGGCTATTGATCTTCATGGTAAAAAACAAGCTTATCGTCGCAATGGTGTTAAAGAATATATTGTTTGGCAAGTTTTAGACCAAAAATTGACTTGGTTTTCTCTGGAACAGGGTGAATATCTGGAATTAGTACCTGACAATGAAGGCATTTTGCGAAGTCGGGTATTTCCAGGGTTGTGGTTAGCGGCGACGGAGTTATTAGCAGGTAATATGCAGGGTGTGTTGAAGGTTTTACAAGCAGGTTTACAATCTGCTGAACATGGAGATTTTATCAAGAAATTAGGTAGTGATTAACCCCTTGTAAATAGGGAAAGTCTCTTCAGCAATTATGCTTGCTATGTTTGCACAGCAAATTCTTCTGGATCTACACCCCAATTTACCCAGCGAATTGCTTCACGCGCTGAGTTCATATTCGGTGGGACTCGCAAGGCGTGAATAAACCCTGTACTAGGGCAAGTCATTTTTAATAAATAAATCGGCTCGATATCCACATTGTTATCAATTCCTAATAGTGTATATTCTTGCCAATTATCTAATTCAACGGCTTGCAATTCTTGGCAAATTCGGGCGTAACCAATACCCTGAATTAACACTCGCCGTATTCGGCATTTTCTTCTGTTACAAGCCAAGTAGCTTGCCATTGCTGCGGGTGGATTTTACCGTATTTTTCAGGTAAGGTTATGCCGTGGTATGAGTAGAGGCTATATCCATCAGTAAATTCAATGGCGGGTTCGCCTTCAGCGTGGAGGCGATTTTCATTGTCGAAGGAAATTTTAGTCGGACGCTCACAGATAATTACTAGACTTTCTGAACAAAAAATTAAGCCGCAATATTCAGCTACATCCTGCACAACTTGCAAATATCTTGCTGGATAAGCGCAATTTAAAACAGAAATACAAAAATCAAATAAACAGCTATAAGCTAACCAGTATTTTGGTTCAAAAGTATTATATCCATCTATTTTAAATCTTTTATCTACAGTTAAATATTTTATAGAATAATATAAATCTATTAATATTTCCTGGTCAATATTAATAGTCTGAAAAAGGTGTGCTGAAATTAAGTTCCAAATAGATTTTTCAAGTTGATTGCGAAACTGACTTGAAAGGTAGCTATCTAGTTCTCCTCTTGGTTCTATCCATACACTAAAACTGCTAGAGGATATAGCAGTACGAGGACTATCAATAAATATAATCTCAGGTTGAGCTAAATCATTTAAAGCATAGGCTTCATTTACCGATTTTGCAGCTTTTTTCCTATTTATCTTCTCAGTTGAAAGTGCGATCGCTCTCCACTTCTGGCGATAAACCGGAATTAAAGCTTCTTCTTCAGGAGTCAGTTCGCTAATAATCTCACTCATTGCACTAACACTAAATTGTAGGGTGGGTTAACGAAGTGTAACCCACCGTTATTTAACAGCGCATTTCTCATTCCCAGGTTCAACCTGGAAACGACCCGACGAGCCGAAACTACTAAAAACAACCAGGACTTAAGCACTGACTACATATTTTCGTCATTACACATTTTTTAACTAGAGTGCTAGACTGCTAATTTAACTTTCTACCATTTTTTGATATCTGGATTATATTTAGGAAGTGTCTATTTACTTTAAGAGTTAGCTGTATTTACGAGTGATTCAGAAATTAAATCGGATTGCTATAGTTTTGCAAGATTTTTCTTTCACAATTACTCAATCAAGGAAAACAAAAAATGCTGATAACAAATAGCTTTGTTTATTCTTCTGCAATTATTAGTGCATTTGCTTTTATAGGAGGTGGATTTAAATATATTGACCAGGCATATGATGCTGGAGTTTTTAGTAAAAAAGTTGCTTGGATTATAGCTTGTTGTGTTGGAGTAGTTATGGGAGTTGTCATGGGAGTTGATAGCTACTCTGCGGAATTACTCCTTGCCATTGTCATCGGTGTCACCTTCATGTCTAAATTTGACAACTGGCCCTTTAGGATAATGGGATTGATAGCATTGCTTTTGCCGGGAATATTAGGTACTATACTTTCTGATTTTTGCTTACTTAAAGTTCAGTGGCTTTCACTGGGAATTCTAACGTGTGCAGCAGTGCTTGATGAATATCTCGATACTTTCTCTAATCAAAAAAAATTCCAGATATTTGAATACCGTCCAATACTTGAAATTGTAACACTCTTAGCAGTTATTGTGGGCTTTTTGCCACTGCAAACATATTTATCACTCTTAGCGTTTGATCTTGCATACAACGCTGTTAAAGTAATAAGCAACAAGCTAGTAAAACCAACTTTTCAATCAGCGACATAACGCCAACCTTCAGGCTCGTATTCCCGTTGTTTGAGTCGATGGGGGATATTATTCCCCGCACCTCTCAGTTAAATCTGGGCGTGCGACTTTCACCGCACCCAGCTTCCGATGTTCTCAGCTTGCGCTTTTGCTCATGTGTTTGTAATCGTGGCAACTCTCATGAATTGCTTCAAGATTATTTTTCTTCCAGTTGGCGTGATTTCCGTCGATGTGAT